>NZ_JAKNEQ010000008.1:0-95733 GCF_022137125.1 Streptococcus mitis
GTAGCGCATGACTGTTAATCATGATGTCGTAGGTTCGAGTCCTACTGGCGGAGTAGTTAAGAAAAAAGAGGTTTAGGCCTCTTTTTTTGTAATTAATAATCTATTTAGTGTTATTTGGTGTGAGATATTTTTGCTGAGTAAAGTTTCAGAGCCCTCCGTTTTCGATCAAGGAGATCTTTTTAGTACTTTAATTGAGGGTAGCGAAGAGGCTAAACGTTGCGGACTGTAAATATGATCCTTCGAGGGGTTCGCATCCTTCCGCTTCCATTATCTTAGTTTTTGAAATTTAGGTAGTATATTTGTTCCTATTCTGTCAACTTTTCCTATTTGTTATCTTTTTGAGGTTGGTATTTGAGCAATTCAGGATTTTATAATAACTGTTTATAATTTTTTGTTAGAATAAGGTCATAAAAAGAAAAGGAGTATATATTTATGCTACAAAGTATTTATGATCAGATGATGGATTTTTATAGAAATATTGAAGAAGAGTATGGTATGTTCTTGGGTGATAATTTTGATTGGGAACATGTTCATTTTAAGTTTTTGATTTATTATCTTGTCCGATATCGTATTGTGAGTCATCGGGATTTTATTGTTTACCATTATCGTGTTGCTTATCGTTTGTATCTTGAAAAATTGATAATGAAACAGGGTTTTGTTGCTTGATGAGACAGTATGAGTTAATTTCCGAACAACTTTTACTTTTTGTGGAAAAATAATGATAAATAGCCGGAATTTTTTCTAAAACATTTTTTAATAGTTGGAAATAGCAAATCTTTCTATTGTTTCTTCTTGATAAAAAGGCGATTTTTTCTTATAATAAATTGTAAGATATAATTGCAGGTGAGAGTCCTGCCATGTATGTGAGAAAGGAAGAGCCTGAGGGCTCAGACAAGATTATGACTTCAGTTGTTGTTGTAGGTACCCAATGGGGTGATGAAGGTAAAGGGAAGATTACAGACTTCCTTTCAGCGAATGCAGAAGTGATTGCACGTTACCAAGGTGGTGATAATGCTGGTCACACGATTGTGATTGATGGTAAGAAGTTTAAATTGCACTTGATTCCATCTGGGATTTTCTTCCCTGAAAAAATCTCTGTTATCGGGAACGGTATGGTTGTAAATCCTAAATCTCTTGTAAAAGAGTTGAGTTATCTTCATGAGGAGGGTGTTACAACGGATAACTTGCGTATTTCTGATCGTGCGCATGTTATTTTGCCTTATCATATCGAGTTGGATCGTTTGCAAGAAGAAGCTAAGGGTGACAATAAGATTGGTACTACAATCAAGGGAATTGGTCCAGCTTATATGGACAAGGCTGCTCGTGTGGGAATTCGTATCGCAGATCTTTTGGATAAAGATATTTTCCGTGAGCGTTTAGAACGTAACCTTGCTGAAAAGAATCGTCTCTTTGAAAAATTGTATGACAGTAAAGCGATTGCTTTTGATGATATTTTTGAAGAATATTACGAATATGGTCAACAAATCAAGAAATATGTGACCGATACATCTGTTATTTTGAATGATGCGCTTGATAATGGTAAACGTGTGCTTTTTGAAGGTGCACAAGGTGTTATGCTAGATATCGACCAAGGTACATATCCATTTGTTACGTCTTCAAACCCTGTAGCTGGTGGTGTAACAATTGGTTCTGGTGTTGGGCCAAGCAAGATTGACAAGGTTGTAGGTGTATGTAAGGCTTATACGAGTCGTGTAGGAGACGGTCCTTTCCCAACTGAGTTGTTTGATGAAGTGGGAGAACGTATCCGTGAAGTAGGTCATGAATATGGTACAACAACTGGTCGTCCACGTCGAGTGGGTTGGTTTGACTCAGTTGTGATGCGTCACAGTCGTCGTGTTTCTGGTATTACTAACCTTTCATTGAACTCTATCGATGTTTTGAGTGGTTTGGATACAGTTAAAATCTGTGTAGCCTATGATCTTGATGGTCAACGTATTGACTACTATCCAGCTAGTCTTGAGCAATTGAAACGTTGTAAGCCTATCTATGAAGAGTTGCCAGGTTGGTCAGAAGATATCACTGGAGTTCGTAATTTGGAGGATCTTCCTGAAAATGCACGTAACTATGTTCGTCGTGTGAGCGAATTGGTTGGCGTTCGTATTTCTACTTTCTCAGTAGGTCCTGGTCGTGAACAAACAAATATTTTAGAAAGTGTTTGGTCGTAAGAGATTTTTAAGATTTGTTTAAGATAGGTCGGGTATACTATAGACAGTTACAAGAAGACCTCCTAACTTGTTGTAACAAATATCCTAAACTTTTCTTTTTCATAATAATCTCCCTATAGAGTCACCGCATTCGGTGGCTTTTTTTGTGTTGGGATTCATGATATAATAATAAAATCGACAAGTAGGAAAAGGGAAAAGAGATGGATTATACGCTTGAAGAAAAAGAAGTCTTTATGAGGGAGGCTTTGAGAGAAGCTGAGATTGCCTTGGAACATGATGAAATTCCAATTGGTTGTGTGATTGTCAAAGATAGGGAAATCATTGGTCGTGGGCATAATGCACGTGAGGAATTGCAGCGAGCGGTTATGCATGCGGAGATTATGGCTATAGAGAATGCGAACTTGAGTGAGGAGAGTTGGCGCTTGCTGGATTGCACGCTTTTTGTGACCATTGAGCCTTGTGTCATGTGTAGTGGGGCGATTGGGCTTGCCCGTATTCCAAACGTGGTCTATGGGGCTAAAAACCAGAAATTTGGCGCTGCTGGGAGTTTGTACGATATTTTGACAGATGAGCGTCTCAACCATCGTGTAGAGGTTGAAACGGGAATTTTGGAAGATGAATGCGCAGCTATTATGCAGGACTTTTTTAGAAATAGACGGAAAAAATAATTTTGCTTTTAAAATGAATAGGAATGTGATATAATAAATAGTGGAGCAACAGTTCTGCGTGAAGCGGGTCAGGGGAGGAATCCAGCAGCCCTAAGCGATTTGAATTGTGTGCTCTTTTTTTCGTGCTTTTTCCGAATAAATAAGATAGAATAATCTAGAATAAATGATAATAGAAAAGAGAAGATGATGAAAATTCGTGGTTTTGAATTGGTTTCGACTTTTACAGATAAAAATTTATTGCCTAAGCGCGAGACAGCGCATGCGGCTGGTTACGACTTAAAGGTTGCTGTGCGTACGGTTATTGCGCCAGGAGAGATTGTATTGGTTCCGACAGGGGTTAAGGCTTATATGCAACCGACTGAGGTTCTTTACCTCTATGATCGTTCTTCAAACCCTCGTAAAAAGGGCTTGGTTTTAATTAATTCAGTTGGAGTCATTGATGGGGATTATTATGGAAATCCTGGGAATGAAGGGCATATTTTTGCTCAGATGAAGAATATCACAGACCAAGAGGTTGTTCTTGAAGTTGGAGAACGTGTTGTCCAAGCTGTCTTTGCTCCTTTCTTAATTGCAGATGGAGATGCAGCTGATGGCGTACGGACAGGTGGTTTTGGTTCGACTGGGCACTAGGATGAAAATTATTTTTGTACGTCATGGAGAGCCAGATTATTGTGAGTTAGAGGAGCGTTCTTATACGGGATTTGGGATAGATTTGGCACCCTTGTCTGATAAGGGACGGCAGCAAGCCCAGAAATTGAGTAACAATTCTTTACTCCCTTCAGCTGAAATAATCATATCTTCGGCAGTCACAAGAGCTTTAGAAACGGCTTCTTATGTGGTTTGTGCTACAGGACTTCCTTTGAAAGTGGAGCCTTTATTACATGAATGGCAGGTCTATGAAAGTGGCACAGATAATTTTGAAAAAGCTCGTACTATGTTTCTAGAAAATAAGGGGGAGTTACTTCCTAATAGTCCTATTCAATATGAGACAGCTACGGAAATGAAGTCTCGTTTTCTAGAATGTATGTCTAAGTATCGAGAACATCAGACTGTGGTAGTTGTTGCTCATCGAATGCTCATGCGCCAGTTTGTGCCAAATGAGAAAATTGATTTTTGCCAAGTGATTGAGTGTGAGTTAGAGATATAGAAAGAGGTTTATCATCGCAAAGAAAAAAGCGACATTTGTATGTCAAAATTGTGGGTATAATTCCCCTAAATATCTAGGACGTTGCCCCAACTGTGGGTCTTGGTCTTCTTTTGTAGAAGAGGTTGAGGTTGCCGAGGTCAAGAATGCGCGTGTGTCCTTGACAGGGGAGAAAACCAAGCCCATGAAACTGGCTGAGGTGACTTCCATCAATGTCAATCGAACTAAGACAGAGATGGAGGAATTCAACCGTGTTCTTGGAGGCGGAGTGGTACCAGGGAGTCTCGTCCTGATCGGTGGGGATCCTGGGATTGGGAAATCAACCCTTCTCCTACAAGTCTCAACCCAGTTGTCTCAAGTGGGAACGGTTCTCTATGTCAGTGGGGAGGAGTCTGCCCAGCAAATCAAGCTACGAGCAGAGCGCTTGGGAGATATCGATAGCGAGTTTTATCTCTATGCAGAGACCAATATGCAGAGTGTTCGAGCAGAGGTGGAGCGCATCCAGCCAGATTTCCTCATTATTGACTCTATCCAGACCATTATGTCTCCTGAGATTTCAGGTGTACAAGGATCTGTGTCTCAAGTCCGTGAGGTGACGGCTGAACTCATGCAGCTGGCTAAGACAAATAATATTGCTATCTTTATCGTAGGTCATGTGACCAAGGAAGGAACCTTGGCTGGGCCTCGTATGTTGGAGCATATGGTGGATACGGTGCTTTACTTTGAAGGGGAGCGCCACCATACTTTTCGTATCCTAAGAGCGGTCAAAAATCGTTTTGGCTCCACCAATGAGATTGGGATTTTTGAGATGCAGTCGGGTGGCTTGGTTGAGGTCCTCAATCCGAGCCAAGTTTTCCTAGAGGAGCGTTTGGATGGAGCGACTGGTTCGTCAATCGTTGTGACCATGGAAGGGACACGTCCTATTCTAGCGGAGGTACAGGCTTTGGTGACACCAACCATGTTTGGAAATGCCAAGCGTACTACGACAGGGCTTGATTTTAATCGTGCGAGTCTGATTATGGCTGTTTTGGAAAAGCGGGCAGGACTTCTCTTGCAAAATCAAGATGCCTATCTCAAATCTGCTGGTGGTGTCAAATTGGATGAACCTGCCATTGACTTGGCTGTTGCAGTTGCCATTGCTTCGAGCTACAAAGACAAGCCAACCAATCCTCAGGAATGTTTTGTAGGAGAGTTAGGCTTGACTGGAGAGATTCGCCGCGTGAATCGTATCGAGCAACGTATCAATGAAGCTGCTAAACTGGGCTTTACTAAGATTTATGTACCGAAAAATTCCTTGACAGGAATCACTCCGCCTAAGGAAATTCAGGTCATTGGAGTGACAACGATTCAGGAGGTTTTGAAAAAGGTCTTTGCATAATCCGTGACAAATTCTCTTAAAAATGATAAGATAGGAGAAATATTTGACTATCAAATTTTCGAGGAGGGAATCGTGTCGTATTTTGAACAGTTTATGCAAGCCAATCAGGCTTATGTTGCCCTACATGGGCAGTTAAATCTACCACTTAAACCCAAAACCAGAGTAGCTATTGTGACCTGCATGGACTCACGTCTGCACGTTGCGCAAGCTCTAGGTTTGGCACTTGGGGATGCTCATATCTTGCGGAATGCAGGTGGTCGAGTGACTGAGGACATGATTCGTTCGCTAGTTATTTCCCAGCAACAAATGGGGACAAGAGAGATTGTGGTGTTGCACCATACAGACTGTGGTGCTCAGACCTTTGAAAATGGTCCTTTTCAGGAGTATCTGAAAGAGGAATTAGGTGTCGATGTGTCAGATAAGGATTTCTTGCCCTTCCAAGATATAGAGGAGAGTGTGCGAGAGGATATGCAACTCCTTATCGAATCTCCCCTAATACCAGACGATGTTATTATCTCTGGTGCCATTTACGATGTGGATACAGGAAGTATGACAGTCGTAGAATTGTAAATACTTCATTTAGAAAGAAAGTGTATGAAGAAAAACAGTATTTTATTTATTTTTATTTTATTTCTCTGTATTGGTTTACAGTATGAAACCATCTACTATACGGATGGTTCGATGTCAGGTGCGGAATATGGACTAATGGGAGTTTCTATCTTTCTAGCTCTCTTTTACATGATTCCGGCTCTTTATTTCCTTTTCCGTATTGGGAAAAAATGGGAATTGCCAAAGAACGCCTTGATTTTGTCTTTATTGGGTGGGATGTTCCTTTCAGGCTGGTTGTCTAGCTTTGCGAATACCTATATCCATGATTTACTGGGTGTTCTTTTCCCAGATAGTGCCTTTTTAAATGCCTTTGAAAGTGCTATTGTGGCTCCTTTGGTAGAAGAACCGTTGAAATTATTGCCACTTGTTTTTGTTTTGGCTTTGATTCCTGTGCGCAAATTAAAATCTTTGTTTTTACTAGGAATTGCTTCTGGTTTGGGATTCCAAATGATTGAGGATATTGGCTACATTCGTACGGATTTGCCAGAGGGATTTGACTTTACTATTTCGAGAATTTTAGAGCGTATCATCTCAGGAATTGCCTCTCACTGGACTTTTTCAGGTCTTGCTGTAGTAGGTGTTTACTTGCTTTACAGAGCCTATAAAGGGCAGAAAGTTGGCAAGAAACAGGGACTTGTTTTCCTAGGTTTAGCCTTGGGAACTCACTTCCTGTTTAACTCTCCTTTTGTGGAGTTGGAGACAGAGTTGCCCTTAGCGATTCCAGTGGTTACGGCTATTACTCTTTATGGTTTTTATCAGGCTTATCGCTTTGTTGAGAAGCACAATGATTTGATGAACTAGAATATTTTTCAAAAGAATGATGCAAGGGTACAAATATGGTGCCCTTCTTTTATTTTTGATTGAAAAATAGTGCAAAAAGCGCTACAATGGTAGATGGAAAAATCTTGTGAAAAGCACAAGCGATACATATATACCGGAGGAAATCATGTCTTTTTCTGATTTAAAGCTGTTTGCCCTTTCTTCTAATAAAGAATTGGCAGAACGTGTGGCGCAGGAGATTGGGATAGAGTTGGGGAAATCAAGTGTTCGCCAATTTTCAGATGGAGAGATTCAGGTCAACATCGAAGAATCAATCCGTGGGAAGCACGTCTTTATCCTACAATCAACTAGTTCGCCTGTAAATGACAATCTGCTTGAAATTTTGATTATGGTAGATGCTTTGAAGCGTGCGAGTGCAGAATCTGTCAATGTTGTTATGCCTTACTATGGGTATGCACGTCAGGATAGAAAGGCGAGAGCGCGTGAGCCAATCACTTCAAAACTTGTCGCAAATATGCTTGAAGTAGCTGGAGTGGATCGTTTGTTGACAATCGACTTGCATGCTGCGCAGATTCAAGGATTCTTTGATATTCCTGTGGATCACTTGATGGGAGCTCCTCTGATTGCAGATTATTTTGAGCGTCGTGGTATGGTTGGTTCTGACTATGTGGTTGTCAGCCCAGACCATGGAGGAGTGACTCGTGCTCGTAAGTTGGCAGAATTTTTGAAAACATCTATCGCTATCATTGACAAACGTCGTAGCGTTGATAAGATGAATACTAGTGAAGTCATGAACATCATCGGTAAGGTTGAAGGCAAGACTTGTATCTTGATTGATGATATGATTGATACGGCTGGAACGATTTGTCACGCAGCAGATGCCCTTGCGGAAGCTGGTGCTGTTGAAGTCTATGCAAGCTGTACGCACCCAGTTCTTTCTGGTCCTGCTATGGATAATATCCAAAAATCAGCTATCAAGAAATTGGTTGTTTTGGATACGATCTACTTGCCAGAAGAACGTTTGATTGATAAGATTGAGCAGATTTCGATTGCTCATCTACTGGGGGATGCTATCGTGCGTATCCATGAAAAACGCCCACTTTCTCCACTTTTCAGTATTGAGAAAAAGATTTAATGACCAAGCCTGAGATAATTCTCAGGTTTTTTCGTCTCTTTTCCGAATAAATAGATAGTGGCAGTGAATCTAGTAAAACTAGATTTAATACTCTTCGAAAATCAAATTCAAACCACGTCAACGTCGCCTTGCCGTACTCAAGTACAGCCTGCGGTTAGTTTCCTAGTTTGCTCTTTGATTTTCATTGAGTATAAGACTGTGGTATAATAAAAGGAGGAAGAGGATGATTCTAAGACATCCGGGTATTAGCCCGACCAACGATTTGGTAGCTAAGAAAATTTTTAGCAATCCAGAAATCACTTGTCAATTTATTCGCGATATGTTGGACTTGCCAGCCAAAAATGTAACTATTTTGGAGGGAAGCAACATTCATGTATTACCTTCCATGCCTTACTCGGCACAGGATTTCTATACCAGTATAGACGTCTTGGCGGAGTTAGATAATGGAACTCAAGTAATCATTGAGATTCAGGTTCATCATCAGAATTTTTTCATCAATCGCCTGTGGGCTTATCTGTGCAGTCAGGTCAATCAAAACCTTGAAAAAATTCGTCAGCGAGAAGGTGATACACACCAGAGTTACAAACACATCGCACCCGTTTATGCCATCGCAATTGTCGATAGTAATTATTTCTCAGATGACCTGGCTTTTCACAGTTTCAGTATGCGAGAGGACACGACAGGTGAGGTCTTAACCATCACAAACAATGAACAAGAAAACCATCTAGTCAAGATTGCATTCTTGGAATTAAAAAAATATAGAGAAACCAGCAAAGACAAGGTTCGCAAGCCGTGGTTGGAGTTTTTCGGGAACAAACCCTTTACCCAGCAACCCGAGCGAGCCATCAGCCAGGCAGACCAACTGCTAGACTATAAGAGCTGGTCCGAGGAGGACAGGAAGATGTTTAGTCAACTACGTATGCGCGAAGAACAGGCATTGTTGGCACAAGACTATGCCTTGGAAACAGCTAGGGCGGAAGGTATTGAAGAGGGATTAAAAGTAGGCTTAGTAAATTTAGTACGTCAAGGTCTTCTAACATCTGAGGTTGCGAGTGAGCAATTAGGCATGACCGTCGCTGAGTTTGAGGCGTTGTTGTAAGATTAGCACTAATGGTCAAGAAAACCATCTGGTTAAGATGGCGTTCTTGGAACTAAAAAAATACAGAGAAACCAGCAAAGATGAGGTTCGCAAGCCGTGGTTGGAGTTTTTCGGGAACAAACCCTTTACCCAGCAACCCGAGCGAGCCATCAGCCAGGCAGACCAACTGCTAGACTACAAGAGCTGGTCCGAGGAGGACAGGAAAATGTTTAGCCAACTACGTATGCGCGAAGAACAAGCCTTATTAGCACAGGACTATGCCTTGGAGCAAGCTGAAGAAAAAGGCTTGGAGCGTGGGAAAGTTGAAGGAAGTTTGTCTATGCTATTAAATCTAGTCCGTCAAGGACTTCTGACTTCCGAGGTTGCGAGTGAGCAATTAGGCATGACTGTCGCTGAGTTTGAGTCCTTGCTATGAGGTCACATTTTAAATAGTAGAAAGTTGGTGTAATGGCAAGTTCTTATCAAAAAACTTGCCATTTTTACTTGACATTTGGAAGGGCTTATAGGATAATACTACAGAAGTGAGTTCTATCCAACTGTCTATGTTGCTTAGATATGAATGATTTGACTCAAGGATGGTAAGTTTGTGAGATTTTCACTTAAAAATAGGATATTTGAAGCGTATTCAATCTCGCAAAGATGTTTTTTCATCTTTTTTGTTGAAAAATTGTAAAAACTTTAAAAACTTGAAGAAAACCCTTGACAAATCCTGCAAATATTTATATACTGTATGGTAGTAAGATAGTCTTACGAAAAATATTATAAGAAAAACAAAGGAGATAAAACGATGAAAAAAGTTTTATTGACAAGCGCAGTCGCTCTTGCAGCATTTGGTGCTGTACAATCTGTTTCAGCTACTTCAGCAGATTCATTTGGAGCTTTCAATCCAGATGGAACACCAAAATCTGGAGTTACTCATGTTGGTGCTAACAACCGTTTTGGTTACGGATTTGCTATCGGATCTAAATATATCCGTTACGACCGCGATAAAGCACATGGATTTGACCGTCATGTTCGTGTAACTGTTGTTGATGGTGGTGGACGTCCAGTTCCAAACGTAGAAGTTGACTTCTTCTTGAAACCTGCTTCAGGTGAGAAAAAACCGGAATACTTCACTGCTAAAACTGACCAATCAGGTGACGCAGAACTTCCAACAGTTTTCAAAGCTGGTGAAGTGATTCAGTATCGTGTTGCTAAAACAGCTACTGACTTTAAAGAAGCGGTAGAACTTGTTGGTGAATTTACTGTTGAAGCTGGTAACGAATATGCTGGTTCATTGTACACAAACGGTCGTATTGTATTGCCATACAAACTTGATGATCGTGCAGCACAAATTGGTAACGCAACTACAGCTGCTCAATATGGCTGGGCTGAAACAAAAGAAGGATGGAAATACTTCGAAAATGCTGCAGCTGTTAAAGGTTGGAAACAAGTTGACGGTAAATGGTACTTCTTTAACGCTGAAGGCGTAATGCAAAAATGGTGGGTTAAAGATGGCAACACTTGGTACTACCTAAACGGTTCAGGTCAAATGCAAACTGGTTGGTTGCAAGACGGTGGTAAATGGTACTACCTTGAAAACTCAGGTGCTATGAAAGCTAGCCAATGGTTTGAAGTTGCTGGTAAATGGTACCATGTTGATGCTTCAGGTGCTCTTTCAGTAAACACAACTGTTGACGGTTACAATGTAAACGCAAACGGTGAATGGGTATAATCTTAATAAGTAAAATGTAAAACAGGGAGATTTTTCCCTGTTTTTTCTTGCATTAATGTTGTATAAGTATTATAATGAATAAAAATAATAGGAGGTTTCCAATGAAATCAAAAATGTTGAAAGTTTTATTAGGTGTGACCTTGGCAGGTGCTACTCTTGTTAGTGCAAGAACCACTGAAGTAAAAGCTTCGGAAACAGGTATTTATAAGACAGTTGTCTGGGTTACAAAACAGGAAGATGGTAAAGAGAAGATTTTAAAAGATGCTCAAACTTATGATTCATCAAAACCTGAGACATCATCTCCTGGAAGTATTTCAGGTTATAAATGGGATGGGTCTAAAATTGAAGGAACTGTTCTAAAACATTACTTTAAGCCAACGGTGACGATTTCGGGTGATAAAGTTGATGGAATTTCTGTAAAGCCTGATATTGTAAAACCATTTAAAGATACAGTTAAGGGTACTTCTTGGTTGGTCATGGAATCAGATGGTACTAGTAGAGAATTAAAAGCATTTCTTCCTGCTACTGCTGTAAAAAAGGCTGAAGAAGTTGAACACGGATCTTTTAAAGGCTATCGTTTTGTAGAAACAAAGATTGATCAAGATGTTCGAAAACATTGGTTTGTAAAAGACGATAGCGTTACTGATGTTGTGAAAGTGGAAGAGAAACGTACAGGTTGGCAACACATCTCTGATAAGTGGTATTTCTTTGATCAAGATGGTATGAAGAAAACTGGCTGGGTCAATGATGGCAGCTGGTATTACCTATCAGAAGATGGTAGTATGCAAACTGGCTGGAAATTGGTCTCTGGTAAATGGTATTATCTCAATAGTGCTGGTTCTATGCAGACTGGTTGGTTGAACCAAGGTGGTAAGTGGTACTACCTCTACTCTGATGGCGCTATGGCTACAGGATGGGCAAAAGTAGATGGTAAATGGTACTATCTAAATAGCTCTGGAGCAATGGTGACTGGTTGGTTTCAGACAGGTGGTAAGTGGTATTATGCCTATAACTCAGGAGCTCTTGCGGTAAATACAACCATTAATGGCTATACTGTAAATGCTAATGGTGAGTGGGTGTGACATTATACACGGAATAAGTGATAAAGAGGTAAAAAAGATGAAAGTAAAACATATTTTAGCAGTAGGTGCTGCAGGGGTAACATTACTTGGAGCTAGTACTTTATTAGCTTCAATTTCAGATGAACTAACAGTTTACGCTAGTCAAAATACGAAAGAAAATCCTAATCCAGAAAACTTTCGTAGTACACAATGGAGATATAGAGATAAATCTAATCTCCCATTAACCTTCAAATATGCTGAAAAATATTCAGGTGAACCAGGAGAATTTCCAGAATTTACTTATGTAAAAAGTTATTCAGATGGAGGTATTTGGGTTCATGAATTTGCATTAAAGGCAGGTGCAACTCCTCCAGCTTCAAACGATAACACATATGTTAATACAAATAGTACTGGTAGAAATAATACAGATCATGTAGATTTTTCTGATACTAATTCAAATAATCAGAAAAATGAGTATAAATGGTTGACTGTTAATGGTAAACCTCAACTTTATATTAATAATAATTTAGCTACAGGCTGGCAAAAAGTTGATGGGAAAATCTATTATTTTGATGACAAAGGAGTCATGAAAACAGGCATTCTCGAACTCAAAGATAAACGTTACTATTTTGAAGAAAATGGTGCGATGAAGTCTGGTTGGGTCAATGAAGGTGGTAAGGATTACTATATTACTGATGATGGTTCTAAACCAACTACTATCATTGCAAAAGGTGAGAAGATTTACTACGTTAAAGAGGGGATTCAACAAACAGGTCTTCAACAGATTGATAAGAAGTGGTATTATTTATTGGCAGACGGTAGCCGTAAAACAGGTCTCGTTCAAGATGCAAATAAGAAATGGTACTATATTACAAATGATGGCGAACGAAAAGTTGGTCTCGTAAAAGATAGTGATGGTGCTTATCATTACCTTACTCCAGAAGGTGAACGTAAAACAGGTTCTATCACGATTGATGGTGTGACTTATCGTTTAGCGGATCATGCTAGTAGCAAGCCAGGCTGGAACAAAATCGATGGAAAATGGTACTATTATGATGCGGAAGATAACATGAAGACTGGTTGGGTCAAAGATGGTTCTTGGTACTATCTAGATGCGTCTGGTGTCATGCAAACAGGTTGGAAAAAAGTTGATGGAGTGTGGTACTATCTAGACGGCTCAGGTGCTATGCAAACAGGTTGGTTGAACCAAGGTGGAACTTGGTATTACCTCAATAGTTCAGGCGCTATGAAAACAGGTTGGCTAAACCAAGACGGTACATGGTATTATCTTGATGCTTCTGGTGCCATGAAGACTGGCTGGTATCAAGTAGGCAGTAAATGGTATTATTCATACTCATCAGGAGCTTTGGCAGTAAGTACAACTATCAATGGTTATACTGTCAATGCTAATGGTGAATGGGTTTAATACGAATTATAAAGAAATAAGAGGAATTTCCTCTTATTTTTTATTAGAAAATAGGTTAACGTTTGATTTTTCCGAAAGAAAATGATAAAATTGCACTAAAAAGATATTAAAGGTGGTAAATACTTTATGGATAAGAAAAAACTTCTCACTGCTAGCTTGGCTAGTGTTGCCGTTTTAGGAGCAGGTTTCCTTGCTTCAAACCCATCAGTTGTGAAAGCTGCAGAAGATGCTAATGCAGCTGCTGTAACTAAAGAAGATGTAGCTGAGTACTTCACAGATTTAGAAAAACAAGCTGAAGAAGCTATTAATAAAAATGATAAAATTACTGATAAAGAAGCAGCGATTTTAGAAGCTAAAGCAGCTATTGGTAAAGAAGATTTATTAAAAGCTATTGATGAAAAACAAATCACGCCTGAAGATGTATTGAAAGATTTAGCAGAAGCTAGCAAAACTGAATCAGATGAAGCAAAACCAGAAAAATATGGTAAAAACTATGCACCTGATAAAGTTGAAGGTGCAAAACCTGCTCCAGGTGCTGAATTAGTTCGTAATGAATCAGGTGAAGTTACTGAAGCTAAACCAATCAATGGTGGAATTGATGCGGATGCTCAAGATAAAATCAACAAACGTTTAGACGAAGAAAAAACAGATGTTAAAGATGCAGAAGAAAGATTAGCTGCAGCTAAACATGATGAAAAAGAAGCAGAAAACAACAGAGAAGAAGCTAAAGCAGCTGTTGAATCGGCTAAAGAAAATGTAAAAGCAGCTCAAGACGAATTAGCTGCTGCAAAAGAAGCTAAAGCAAAATATGAAAAAGAATTAGCAAGCTATGAAGATGCTGATGGTGAACAAGCTGATCAATATAGAGAAGCAGCAAGAGCTGACTTAGAAAAAGCTGAAGCAGCATTAAAAGAAGCAGAAGAAACATTAAAACAAGCGGAAAAAGAAGCAGAAGAAGCTAAAGCTGCATTAGAACAAGCAGATGAAGATTATTATTCATATGTAGCAGACCGTGAAGCTGAAGAAGTTCGTGTACTACGTCGTCAAATTGCAAAAGATAAAGCTGATGGAAAAGATACTAAAGCATTAGAAGAAGAACTTGATATTGCATTAAATGGTGTAAAACCATTGGTCCATGAAGTTAATCCATATGAAGGACCAGTAACTGGTTTCTTTGACGAAACAGGAGAAAACCCAATTGCAGAAGGTGAATTAGGTACACATGCACCTAAAGATATCCCTGGATACACTTATACTGGAATTTCATATACGAAAGATGGTATTTTAAGGCATACCTATAAGGCAACTGCTTCTAATTCAGGAAACAGCAACTCAGGTCATCAGGCAAATGGTGGAGAATATCCAGGTGATCGTTATATTATTAATAGACCATCTGCCCCATCTACGCCAGCTCCTGAAACTCCTACAACACCATCTACCCCTGCTACCCCATCTACACCAGCTCCTGGAACAGATGCTCCATCTGCACCAACAGCTGCAACACCAGCAACTCCTGCAGTTGCACCAACTGTAGCAGGAACTAGCCAAGACAATACTTACCAAGCACCAGCTGCGAAAGCAGAAGATAAACAAGAACTTCCAAACACTGGTGGTAAAGATAATGCTGCAGTTGCAGCACTAGGATTCTTTGGATTACTCCTTGGTGCCCTTCCATTTGCGAAACGCAAAAACTAATTAGTAGAACATATAAAAGAGAAGGATTTATCGCCTTCTCTTTTTCTCGTAAAAAAAAGAATATTTTCTATTCATATTGCTTGCTTATACGACTAGGAAAGGATATAATAGAACTGAGCATAATTCCAAAAAAAGGGGCTTTTAAAATGGATAAAAAGAAAATGATTTTAACTAGCTTAGCTAGTGTTGCTGTTTTGGGAGCGGCTTTAGCTGCATCTCAGCCGTCAGTCGTGAAAGCTGATGATACTAATACTGCTACTAACACAGCTACTAATACAGCGCAACCAGCTGGAACACCTGATACGTCAGCAACAAATTCAGATAGCACAACTAAACCTGCTGAAAATGCTGAGACTACAGAACAACCAGCAGCGACTCAGCCTGCCGAAACTGGAGCTACTGACACTTCTAAATCAGAAGTTACAAGTCCAGAGATTAAAAAAGCTGAAGCTGACGCTAAAAAAGCAGAAGAAAAAGTTACTGAAGCGCAAGCAAAAGTAGATACAACGACTGCAACTGCTAAAGAAGCAGATACTAAACTGGAAGCAGAGAAAAAAGAATCTGCTGATGCTGACGCTGCTAAAACTAAAGCTGAAGAAGCTAAGAAAACTGCTGATGCTGAATTAGCTGCTGCTAAAGAAAAAGCTGCTGAAGCTGACGCTAAAGCTAAAGAAGAAGCTAAAAAGGAAGAAGACGCTAAAAAAGAAGAAGCTGACACTAAAGAAGCTTTAACTGAAGCTTTGAAACAACTTCCTGATAACGAATTACTCGATAAAAAAGCAAAAGAAGAATTATTAAAGGCTGTTGAGTCAGGTGAATTAAAAGCTTCTGATATTCTTGCTGAATTAGCAGATGATGATAAAAAAGCTGAAGCTAATAAAGAAACTGAGAAAAAATTAAGAGATAAAGACCAAGCTTCTACTGCTGATGCTGGTGCAACTCAAGCTAACCCTTCAACTAAAGATCAACTTCCAGAAGACATTAAAGCTGGAATTGACAAAGCTGAAAAAGCTGATGCTGCTCGTCCTGCATCAGAAAAAGCTCAAGATAAAGCTGATGATTTAGGTGAAAGCGTAGATGCTCTCAAAAAAGATGCTGATGCATTAAAAGCTGAAGAAGATAAAAAAGCTGAAGCTCTTAAAAAACAAGAAGATACGTTAAAAGAAGCTAAAGAAGCTCTTAAATCAGCTACAGACAACGGTTCTGATGCTGATATTGTTGCTTCATTAGATAAAGCTGTTAAAGCTATCGAAAAAGCTAAAGATGCTGCTCAAGATGCATTTGATAAAGCTGCTTCAGATACTCAAGCTGTTGCTGAAGAATTAAACAAACTGACTGATGAGTATAACAAAGCTCTTGAAGAAGTAAAAGCTGCTAAAGAAAAAGAAGCTAACGAACCAGCTAAACCAGCAGAAGAAGAACCAGCTAAACCAGCTGAAAAAACAGAAGCTGAAAAAGCTGCTGAAGCTAAAAAAGAAGCTGATGCTAAAGTTGCTGAATTGCAGAAAAAAGCAGACGAAGCTAAAACAAAAGTAGACGAAGCTACAGCTAAAGCTACAAAAGAAGCTGAAGATGTAACAGCTGCTGAAGCTGCAAAAACTACAGCAGACAAAGCTAAATCTGACGCAGAAGCTGAATTAGCTAAAGCTAAAGAAGAAGCTGAAAAAGCTAAAGCTAAAGTTGAAGAACTTAAAAAAGAAGAAAAAGATAACTTAGAGGCTCTTAAAGCTGCTTTAGATCAATTAGAAAAAGACATCGATGCTGATTCTAAGATTACGAATAAAGAAGAAGCTAAAAAAGCATTAGGTAAAGAAGCTATCTTAGAAGCGGTTGAAAAAGGTGACTTGACTGCAGGAGATGTTCTTAAAGAATTAGAAAATGATTATAACACAAGAAATAAAGATCCTGAAAAAGTTGACGAAACTAAAAAATTAGACGCTGAAGAAGCTAAGAAAATCGACGAAATCAATAAAGCAGATAAAGCTAAAGAAGATGCTAAGACAGAATCAGAAAAATTGCAAGATAAAGCTGATGATTTAGCTGAAAAGATTGAAAAATTAACTAAAGTAGCTGACAAAGACAAAGCAGATGCTGAAGAAAAAGCAAAAGCAGTAGAAGAAAAAAATGCTGCATTAGCTAAACAAAATGAAACTTTAGAAAAAGCAAAAGCTGCTCTTGAAACTGCAAAGAAAAATAATGCTGATTCAGCTATCCAAGATGGATTACAAGATGCTGTGAATAAGCTTCAGGCGGCTGCTGATAAAGCAAAAACTGATGCTGATAAAGCAAAAGCTGAATTCGACAAAGTTGATGAAGTTGTTAAAGCATACAAAGATGCCATCGATACACTTACTGATGAGTACAACCAAACTCTTAAAGATATAGAAGCTGCTAAGGCTAAGGAAGCTGAAAAACCAGCTGAACAACCTAAAGAAGAGGACAAAAAACTAAACGAAGAAGTTGATACTCCTACTGGAGAAGAAGGAAGAGATGCTGAAAATAAATTAGCTGATGATGCTGAAAAAGAATATGAAAAATTAAATAAAGATAATACTAAACCAGCAGAACCGGCTAAACCTGAATCTTCAAATGGTGATGCTCTTGTACAACCTGAACTTCCTGAATTTGGTGCTAACAACCCTGAAATCAAAAAAATCTTAGACGAAATCGCTAAAGTTAAAGAAGAAATCAAAGACAGCGAAGAAAATGAAGGCGTTGAAGATTACTATAAAGAAGGATTAAAATCTCGTTTAGAAGATTTAGAAGAAGCATTAAATACATTAATTAATAATAAAGCTGAAGTGTTTAATGCAGATAAAGAAAAAGATAAGTTAGTAGTTACTCGTTATATTGATATTGATTCTAATGCTGACATTTTGGAGGCCGAAGCAGGTAACTTCAAAGGTAAACCAATTGCAGGTTATACTTTTGTGAAATCTGAAGAAGAAAATGGTATTATTACTAACTACTACAGAAAAGTAGATGGAAATTATAATAAGGGACCTCAAATAGAACAACAGTCAGGTAGAAATGGTGGAGATTACCCTGGTGATCGTTACATTATTAATAGACCATCTGCTACACCAGATGCAACCACACCATCTACACCATCTCCTGAAAACCCTGCAACACCAGCAGCACCATCTACACCATCTCCTGGAACAGATGCTCCATCTGCATCAACAGCTGAAACACCAGCAACTCCTGCAGTTGCACAAACTGTAGCAGGTACTAGCCAAGATAATACTTATCAGGCTCCAGCTGCTAAAGCAGAAGATAAACAAGAACTTCCAAACACTGGTGGTAAAGATAATGCTGCAGTTGCATCATTAGGTTTCCTTGGATTGCTCCTTGGTGCCCTTCCATTTGTGAAACGCAAAAACTAATTAGTCAAGGATATAAAAGAGAAGGATTTGTGACCTTCTCTTTTTGTGATATGAGCTATAGTGAGAGTTCTGTTGAAAATAAGAAAAAAGTGAACAAAATGATGTTTCAGTTTTGTTCACTTTTATGTTTATAAACTTACAACAAGGCCTCAAACTCAGCGACAGTCATGCCCAATTGTTCACTAGCAACCTCGGAAGTCAGAAGACCTTGGCGAACCATATCTAAGAAAGCAAAGACTCTTCCTTCAACTTTCCCACGCTCTAGACCTTGTTCAAGACCTTCTGCCCTAGCTGTTTCCAAGGCATAGTCCTGTGCTAACAAGGCTTGTTCTTCACGCATACGTAGTTGACTAAACATTTTCCTGTCCTCCTCGGACCAGCTCTTATAGTCTAGCAGTTGGTCCGCCTGACTGATGGCTCGCTCGGGTTGCTGGGTAAAGGGTTTGTTCCCGAAAAACTCCAACCACGGCTTGCGAACCTTGTCTTTGCTGGTTTCTCTATATTTTTTTAATTCCAAGAATGCAATCTTGACTAGATGGTTTTCTTGTTCATTGTTTGTGATGGTTAAGACCTCACCTGTCGTATCCTCTCGCATACTAAAACTGTGGAAGGCCAAATCATCTGAGAAGTAATTGCTGTCCACAATTGCAATAGCGTATACTGGTGCAATATGCTTGTAACTCTGATGAGTATCACCTTCACGCTGACGAATTTTTTCTAGATTTTGATTGACCTGACTGCAAAGATAAGCCCACAGGCGATTGATGAAAAAATTCTGATGATGAACCTGAATCTCAATGATTACTTGGGTTCCATTATCCAACTCCGCCAAGACGTCTATACTGGTATAGAAATCTTGGGCTGAATAAGGCAGGGAAGGTAGTACATGAATATTACTCCCCTCCAAAATGGTTACATTTTTGGCTGGTAAGTCCAGCATATCGCGAATAAATTGACAAGTGATTTCTGGATTACTAAATATTTTCTTAGCTACTAAGTCATTGGTCGGGCTGATGCCCGGATGACGTACGGTCATACTTCTTCTCCTTTCATTATAGCACATTTTTAAATCTAGGTTTACTAGATTATCTGGCTCTATCTATTTATTCGGAAAAAGTATGAAAAATACTTGCTCTAGCTCTTCCCAATGGTATTTTTTGGTGCTTTCCTTTATAATGGGTGTATGGATAAGAAAAAATTATTATTGATTGATGGCTCTTCTGTTGCTTTTCGGGCGTTTTTTGCGCTCTATCAGCAGTTGGACCGTTTTAAGAATGCGGCTGGTTTGCACACCAATGCGATTTATGGTTTTCAGTTGATGTTGAGCCATTTGTTGGAGAGGATTGAGCCTAGTCATATTTTGGTGGCTTTTGATGCGGGGAAGACGACCTTCCGGACAGAGATGTATGCGGACTATAAGGGTGGTCGGGCTAAGACTCCTGATGAGTTTCGTGAGCAATTTCCTTTCATTCGTGAGTTGCTGGATCATATGGGGATTCGCCACTATGAGTTGGCTCAGTATGAGGCGGATGATATCATCGGGACGCTGGATAAACTAGCTGAGCAGGATGGTTTTGATGTTACCATTGTCAGTGGGGACAAGGACTTGATTCAGCTGACGGATGAGCATACGGTGGTTGAGATTTCCAAGAAAGGTGTGGCTGAATTTGAGGCCTTTACGCCAGACTATCTTATGGAAAAGATGGGCATCACACCGACGCAGTTTATCGATCTCAAGGCGCTCATGGGTGATAAGTCGGATAATATCCCTGGGGTGACTAAAATCGGTGAAAAGACGGGGATCAAGCTCTTGCTGGAGCATGGTTCACTTGAGGGAATTTATGAAAATATTGATGGGATGAAGACTTCTAAGATGAAGGAAAATCTCATCAATGATAAGGAACAGGCCTTTTTGTCAAAAACACTAGCGACCATTGACACCAAGGCACCGATTGAGATTGGTTTGGAGGATTTGGTCTATAGTGGTCCAGATGTGGAAAATCTTGGGAAATTCTACGATGAGATGGGCTTCAAACAGCTCAAGCAGGCTTTAAATGTGTCGTCAGCTGATGTGGCTGAGAGTTTGGACTTTACTATCGTTGACCAAATAAGTCAAGATATGCTGAGTGAAGAGTCTATCTTCCATTTTGAGCTTTTTGGTGAAAATTATCATACGGATGATTTGGTTGGTTTTGCTTGGTCTTGTGGGGATAAGATCTATGCTACAGACAAGCTTGAGCTGTTGCAAGAGCCGATTTTCAAGGACTTCTTAGAAAAAACACCTCTGAGAGTTTATGACTTTAAGAAGGCTAAAGTTCTCTTGAATCGTTTTGGTGTGGATTTGCAGGCGCCTGCTTTTGATAGCCGATTGGCTAAATACCTCCTTTCGACTGTGGAGGACAATGAAATTGCTACTATTGCTAGTCTTTATGGTCAGACTTATTTGGTTGATGATGAGACTTTCTACGGTAAGGGAGTCAAGAAGGCCATTCCTGAACGCGAGAAATTCTTAGAACATTTAGCACGTAAACTTGCCGTTTTGGTCGAAACAGAACCTATTTTGCTTGAAAAACTTAGCGAAAATGGGCAATTAGAGCTTCTTTATGATATGGAGCAACCTCTGGCTTTTGTCCTTGCTAAGATGGAAATTGCTGGGATTACGGTCAAGAAAGAGACTTTGCTTGAGATGCAGGCTGAAAATGAGCTTGTCATTGAAAAACTCACTCAGGAGATTTATGAACTGGCTGGTGAGGAATTTAATATCAATTCGCCTAAGCAGTTGGGAGTGCTTCTCTTTGAAAAATTGGGACTTCCTCTAGAGTACACTAAGAAAACCAAAACTGGATACTCGACTGCGGTGGTTGTGTTGGAACGCTTGGCTCCTATTGCGCCAATTGTTAAGAAAATCCTGGATTACCGTCAGATTGCCAAGATTCAATCCACTTATGTAATTGGCTTGCAGGATTGGATTTTGTCTGATGGCAAGATTCATACGCGCTATGTGCAGGATTTGACCCAGACCGGGCGTCTGTCTAGTGTGGATCCAAACTTGCAAAATATTCCTGTGCGTTTGGAGCAGGGCCGTCTCATTCGTAAGGCTTTTGTGCCTGAGTGGGAGGATAGTGTACTGCTTAGTTCGGACTACTCACAGATTGAATTGCGCGTTTTGGCACATATTTCTAAGGATGAGCACTTGATTAAGGCTTTCCAAGAGGGGGCAGATATCCATACTTCGACAGCCATGCGTGTCTTTGGCATTGAACGTCCTGAGGATGTGACTGCAAACGACCGTCGCAATGCCAAGGCTGTCAACTTTGGAGTGGTTTACGGGATTTCAGATTTTGGTTTGTCTAATAATTTAGGCATTAGCCGTAAGGAAGCCAAAGCCTATATTGATACCTACTTTGAACGCTTCCCAGGTATTAAAAACTACATGGATGAAGTGGTACGTGAGGCGCGTGATAAGGGCTATGTGGAGACCCTCTTCAAGCGTCGTCGTGAGTTGCCAGATATCAATTCGCGCAACTTCAATATTCGTGGTTTTGCAGAGCGGACAGCTATCAACTCACCTATCCAGGGGTCGGCGGCAGATATTCTCAAGATTGCTATGATCCAGCTGGATAAAGCCTTGGTTGCAGGTGGTTATCAGACTAAGATGCTGTTACAAGTGCACGATGAAATCGTCCTTGAAGTTCCTAAATCTGAATTGGCAGAGATGAAAAAATTGGTCAAACAAACCATGGAAGAGGCCATTCAACTCAGTGTTCCCCTCATCGCAGATGAAAATGAAGGGGCAACCTGGTACGAGGCTAAATAAAAAGGGGGCTAGTCCTCCTTTTTTGTAGTAGAATTATGCAAGCCTTTTCAAAATATGCTATACTGATGAAAAAGGAGGATTTCTATGAGTCAAGAATTTATCAATCCAAGTGATGGTGTGATTCGTCAGTATCTCGCAACGAGTAAAACCCTTGCTGTGGTGGGCCTGTCAGACCGTGAGGAAACAACGAGCAATCGAGTAACTAAGGAAATGCAGGCTCGGGGTTATAAAATCATCCCTGTCAATCCCAAGGCTGCAGGTGGTGAGATTTTGGGTGAAAAGGCTTATGCCAGCCTCGCTGAGATTCCTTTTCCTGTAGATATTGTCAATGTTTACCGTCGCAGTGAGTTTCTGCCTGATGTGGCGCGTGATTTTCTCAAGGCTGATGCTAAGATTTTTTGGGCACAACTAGGACTTGAAAGTCTAGAGGCGGAAGAAATCTTGCGTGCTGGTGGATGCGATGACATTGTAATGAATCGTTGCATCAAGAGAGAACATACTCGCTTGATTGAGGAAGCATAAGAAAAAGGTAGCCGGGGGGCTACCTTTTGTGTTAGAAAATACCGATAAGGGTCTGCATACCGAGACTGGTGAGAATGATGGATATCCAGCAAATGGCTCCGAGGACAATGGATTTTCCGCTAGATTTGACCATGGCGACCAGATTTGTTTTGAGACCGATAGCGCTCATGGCCATGATAATGAGGAATTTAGAGAGTTGTTTGAGAGGGGTAAAGAAACTACTAGACACACCAAGAGAGGTCAGTAGGGTAGTTAGGAGAGAGGCAAGGATAAAGTAAAGGATAAAAAGTGGGAAGACTTTTTTCAGTTGCAATCCTTGCTTATTTTCTTGTTGGCGACTTTGCCAGTAGGAGAGAAAGAGAGTGATGGGAATGATAGCCAGAGTCCGCGTAAGTTTGACAATGGTTGCGGATTCGAGGGTATTAGTCTGGTAGAGATTGTCCCAGGCGCTGGCTGTGGCTGTTACAGAGGAAGTATCGTTGACTGCAGTTCCTGCAAAGAGGGCGAAGCCTTCATTTGATAAGTGAAGCCAGGTTCCTAGAGTTGGAAAGATGAGTGCAGCCAGGACATTGAAGAAAAAGATAACGGAAATGGCTTGGGCTACTTCCTTTTCTTTGGCATGGATAATGGGCGCTGTCGCCGCAATGGCAGAACCACCGCAGATCGAAGATCCAACTCCAATCAAGGTAGCCAGTTTTGTGTCTAGTGCAAAGAAACGTTGGAAGAGGTAGGCAACAATCAAGGCTATTGAAATGGTGGACAGGATGACAGGGAGTGAAGATTGTCCAACCGCGAAGACTTGCGAGATATTGAGACCAAAACCAAGCAAGATAACGGCATACTGGAGCAATTTTTTAGAACTAAAGGTCAATCCCGCATCCAGTTGTTTATAGGATGAGAGAAAGGGATGAAGAAGCATGCCTATGAAAATCGCAAAGACAGGCGCGCCAATGACAGGGAAGAATCCTCCTAAGTACCAAGATATGATGGAAATGAGAAGGCAGGCCAAGATGCCTGCTCCATTTTTTGATAGAAATGACATAAAAACCTCCAAATAGAATCTGTTACCATTATAGACCTGTAAACAGGAAAAGTAAAATAGAAAGTGGAGCTAACAATTATTTGACAAGTAGTGCTAATCATGTGATAATAATCTTACAAGAACTGTAACGAAGTCTTGGCAAAAAACAAAGATACTAGAGCTCCACCTCTGGTATTTTTTGTCGCGCTTATCTAATCCAAACTAAGTCCGTTAGTAGAGTTGCAATAAATTCATTTTAAATACTTCAATTTGTTATGCTAGCGTTATTCTATCATGTATTTTTGCGGTCGGGGGGCTTTTGTAGTATAATAGAGATACGTTTTGACAGTAGGAGGTATCTATGGACTTAACTAAGCGCTTTAATAAACAGTTAGATAAGATTCAAGTTTCGTTGATTCGTCAGTTTGACCAGGCTATTTCGGAGATTCCTGGGGTCTTGCGTTTGACCTTGGGGGAACCTGATTTTACAACGCCAGATCATGTTAAGGAGGCGGCCAAGCGGGCGATTGACCAGAACCAATCCTACTATACAGGGATGAGTGGTCTGCTGACCTTACGTCAGGCGGCCAGTGATTTTGTTAAGGAAAAGTACCAACTGGACTATGCTCCTGAAAATGAAATCTTGGTTACAATTGGGGCGACAGAGGCTTTATCTGCTACTTTGACAGCTATTTTGGAAGAGGGAGACAAGGTGCTCTTGCCAGCTCCTGCTTATCCGGGTTATGAGCCAATTGTCAATCTAGTTGGGGCAGAGATTGTCGAGATTGATACGACTGAAAATGGTTTTGTCTTGACTCCTGAGATGTTGGAGAAGGCTATTTTGGAGCAAGGTGACAAGCTCAAGGCGGTTATTCTCAACTATCCAGCTAATCCGACAGGAATTACCTACAATCGGGAGCAGTTGGAAGCTTTGGCAGCTGTTTTACGCAAGTATGAGATTTTCGTTGTCTGTGATGAGGTCTACTCAGAATTGACCTATACAGGGGAAGCCCATGTGTCTCTAGGAACTATGCTGAGAGATCAGGCTATTATTATCAATGGTCTATCTAAATCACATGCCATGACCGGTTGGCGTTTGGGTCTGATTTTCGCTCCTGCGGCCTTTACAGCCCAGTTGATCAAGAGTCACCAGTACTTGGTTACTGCCGCAAATACCATGGCTCAACATGCTGCGGTAGAAGCTTTGACGGCTGGTAAAAATGATGCGGAACCTATGAAGAAGGAATACATCCAGCGTCGGGACTATATTATCGAGAAAATGACTGCTCTTGGTTTTGAGATTATCAAACCAGACGGTGCCTTCTATATCTTTGCTAAGATTCCAGCGGGCTACAATCAAGACTCCTTTGCTTTTCTGAAGGATTTTGCTCAGAAGAAGGCTGTTGCCTTTATCCCTGGTGCTGCCTTTGGGCGTTATGGAGAAGGTTATGTTCGCCTGTCTTATGCAGCCAGCATGGAGACTATCAAAGAAGCAATGAAACGACTTGAGGAGTACATGAGAGAAGCATGATTCAGTCAATCACGAGTCAAGGCTTGGTGCTCTACAATCGCAATTTTCGTGAGGATGACAAGCTAGTCAAGATTTTTACAGAGCAGGCTGGCAAGCGCATGTTTTTCGTCAAACACGCTGGTCAGTCTAAGCTAGCTCCTGTTATTCAGCCCTTGGTGTTGGCACGATTTCTCTTGCGAATTAATGATGACGGACTCAGCTACATCGAGGACTATCATGAGGTGATGACCTTTCCTAAGATTAATAGTGATCTCTTTGTCATGGCCTATGCGACCTATGTAGCGGCTCTTGCAGATGCGAGTTTGCAGGACAATCAGCAGGATGCTCCCTTATTTGCTTTTTTGCAAAAGACTTTGGAGTTGATGGAAGCTGGCTTGGATTATCAGGTTTTGACTAATATTTTTGAAATTCAAATCTTGACTCGATTTGGGATCAGCCTCAATTTTAATGAGTGTGCCTTTTGTCATCGGGTTGGTCAGGCTTTTGATTTTTCTTTCAAATATGGAGCCTGTCTTTGCCCAGAGCATTATCATGAGGATGAGAGACGTTGCCATCTCAATCCCAACATCCCTTATCTGCTTAATCAATTTCAAGCCATTGATTTTGAGACCTTGGAGACCATTTCGCTCAAGTCTGAAATCAAGCAAGAACTACGCCAATTTATGGATCAACTCTACGAAGAGTACGTTGGGATTCACCTAAAATCAAAGAAATTTATTGATTCCCTATACGACTGGGGACAATTACTAAAAGAGGAAAAGAAATGAAAAAAATCGCAGTAGATGCCATGGGGGGCGATTACGCACCTCAGGCCATCGTTGAGGGTGTCAATCAAGCCCTAGCTGACTTTTCAGATATCGAGGTTCAACTCTACGGAGATGAAGCTAAAATCAAGCAATATCTGACAGCGACAGAGCGCGTCAGCATTATCCATACAGATGAAAAGATTGATTCAGACGATGAACCTACTAGAGCTATTCGGAAGAAGAAAAATGCCAGTATGGTATTGGCAGCCAAGGCTGTCAAAGAGGGTGAAGCAGACGCTGTTCTTTCGGCTGGGAATACAGGTGCTTTACTAGCAGCAGGATTTTTCATCGTGGGTCGTATCAAGAACATTGACCGACCAGGCCTTATGTCGACCTTGCCGACTGTAGATGGAAAAGGTTTTGACATGCTAGACCTCGGTGCCAATGCGGAGAATACAGCCCAGCACCTCCATCAATATGCGGTTCTAGGTTCCTTCTATGCCAAAAATGTCCGTGGAATTGCGCAACCACGCGTTGGCTTGCTCAATAACGGAACAGAGAATAGTAAGGGCGACCCGCTTCGTAAGGAAACCTATGAATTACTGGCGGCTGATGAAAGTTTAAACTTTATCGGAAACGTGGAAGCGCGTGATTTGATGAATGGCGTTGCAGATGTTGTTGTGGCAGATGGTTTCACGGGAAACGCTGTGCTCAAATCCATTGAAGGGACAGCCATGGGAATCATGGGCTTGCTCAAGACAGCTATTACAGGTGGTGGTCTTCGAGCGAAACTAGGCGCACTCCTTCTCAAGGATAGCCTCAGAGGTTTGAAAAAACAGCTCAACTACTCAGATGTTGGTGGAGCGGTCTTGTTTGGTGTTAAGGCACCGGTTGTTAAGACTCATGGCTCAAGTGATGCCAAGGCTGTTTACGCCAGATTCGTACCATGCTAGAAACAGACGTAGTTGCCCAGACTGCGCGTGAATTTTCAGGAGAATAAAAGAGATGACAGAAAAAGAAATTTTTGACCGTATTGTGACTATTATCCAAGAGCGACAGGGAGAGGACTTTGTCGTGACAGAATCCTTGAGTCTGAAAGACGATTTGGATGCTGACTCAGTTGACTTGATGGAGTTTATTTTGACACTGGAAGATGAATTTAGTATCGAAATCAGTGATGAGGAAATTGACCAACTGCAAAGTGTAGGAGATGTGGTTAAAATCATTCAAGCAAAATAAAGATAAGAAGTTCCAAGGCATTTGCTTTGGAATTTTTCTTTGGTTCAAGTGACCGTTTAGGAACAGATTTAGTCTTTCTAGGGACAGAAGAGATATAAGGACAAATAAGGGATATAATAAAATCAGAAAAATCAATCTCTAAAAAGGAGATAAGAAATGAAGATCAAAAGAAGAGATAGCTTGATTTTGGTTAGAACAAAAATGTTAATATAATCACAATTTTAATTGACTTTCCTTTTTTCCAGGACTATAATGTAGATATAAAAGAGGATTTATTTTATAGTTGGGAGAAGGTGATGGCTATGTACTTTTGATAAACTAGTCTCTATCTTATGTTCGTGGAAATGTTAGGATGTCTGAGTGGTTCAAGTTAATGAACCTGGAATCTCTTTTGACTTCGTTTCTATTGGATTTTCTTGCTTTGGATTTATCTATTTTAGGAGGAAATGGCTATGAAAAAATCTAAACTACTCACATTTGGTTTACTTGTAGGTGCTGGTCTACTTTTATCTATCAATCAAGCACAGGCTGCAGATACTTGGGTTAAAAATGGCGCTGACTGGAATCTTTCTCAAGATGGCAACCTCGCTAAAAATAAATGGGTGCAAAATGCTGGCTCATGGTACCACTTCGACGGTTCTGGTAAAATGCAGACAGGCTGGTTCAAAGACGGTAACACTTGGTATTCGCTCGCAGATAGTGGGGCTATGCGCACAGGCTGGTACAAGGAAGGTAACACCTGGTACTCACTCGCAAATAGTGGTGCTATGCGCACAGGTTGGTACAAAGAAGGGTCTACATGGTATTACCTCAAAGACAGTGGCGCTATGGCAACAGGATGGGCGACTGCAAATGGTCAATGGTCTTACTTTGAAAAATCAGGTGCTATGGTAGCAGATAGAGCTGTTCCAGCAAGCGATGGGGAAAGTTATGTCATTGGTAAGGATGGTTATATGTTAACCAGACTTCCAAGTGAAGTTGAACAAGATCCTTTTGATGATACAGTTATTACAGATATCGTTACTTTGTCTGATGGTTATGACTATCACCTTGTTCATAAGAAAGATGGAGTTGTTATCGAAAAGAATGCCTGGTATATCAAACCTATTGTTGAACGTTTTTCTTATCAAAAGATTGGCGATATAAAACGAAATACTTTAGATGCCATTACTGATAATAAAAAACCAGGGGAAGAAATTGATCCTAAAGCTGTCATAAAGAATTTCCAAAACTTACCAAATAAGTATTACTTTGGAGCAGATGGACGTAAGGTTGCGAATCTACCAGAATTCACTACTCACTTCCCTATTCAAAAAGTTGGGTCTGAACTTTATCTTAAAAACTCAAGTCCAGTTATTAGTCTAGACATATCTGGATTTACAATTAATGACAATAAACTTTATCTAAGAGCTGCCAATGATTATAATGGTAAACTTGTAACTGGATATTTCATAATGTTTATGGACGGATTATTATCTAAAGATCACCATATTTTGGGCTATGCAGATGAATCTGGTGAAATCGTGAAGATGAAAGTTTTGCCTAATGATTTCCGTGATTATATTGAAAAAGGAATTTCCGGTTTTTATGGAGAAACTGTTCGATACGACAGTTCAACAGGAAATGTTTCTGTTGTGAAATAAACTATCTGACAGAGTAAAACGAAAAAGCGAACAGCTTTGTATACTAGGAAGTCATGTTCGCTTTTATTCATAAAGTAATAGTTACTGTTTGGTCTCTGTTTCAAAAAAATCTGCTTGATAATAATCACGAACTTCTCTTTTCATTTCTTCTAGTAATCGACTTTCATCTGTTGATTCGAGTAAGGATAATCCTTTATTAATCATAGCATGATTTTCATTAACGATTCCCAGACGTATTTGAGCTACACCTAATAAATCGTATCGTTTCAATATTTTTGCTAAATCAATACATTCTTGAATTAAGCATAGACAGTCATCTTTCTTCCCTGCTTCAAGGTACATTCGTGTCATATTGGCTAGAATGGAGTAATGAATACTTTGAATCGGACGATAATCTGTGTATTTATTTAGAGATTTTACAAGTCTTTGACGTAGCATTTCTAGTGAATCAATAGGGAAATGGGAAATGATCATCACTAGCAATCGTAAATCTGAGAGGAACCACTGATCTCTTTTTTCCAATTCTTTCCATAACTCCTCAGCCAAGGCTTGAGCTTTATCGGAAAACTGATTTTCAATCACTTCTATAAAAATGGTTAGTTCTTTCACAGCATGTTCTATTGGGATATCATTCTGCACTTCATCTAGATAAATTTGACATTTTGATAGCAGTGTCTTCATTTCTTCTAGATTAGGTGAAGAAATGACTTGATAATATTCTGAAAATAATTTCTTACGAGAATCCATTTGGTAATGTTGACAAATATAATGAAATTCATCGAAACTCATATCAATTTGCCTCAAAAGCAACTCCATAGTATCATACCTAGGAGTAGAATGATTATTTTCAAACTTAGATAAGTTAGAATGAGTAATGTAGTCACCACAGACCTCATTTTGTGTAATCCCTTTTGACTTACGAATGTATTTATAAACTGAACCAATATCCCACCGCATATTTTTGCCTCCAAAAATGTTCCAAAAGTAGAAGTTTTAGGAAAATATTTATATTTAGTATATCATAAAGGTGTGGGGTGGGCAATGATGATAGAAAGAAGGTGTTGGTTGACTCTTAAGGATTATTAGGAGTTATGTAGAATGTTTATGATGGAAAAATATCTTTTTATAACTATTCAATAAAGGAGGAAATGGCTATGAAAAAATCTAAATTACTCACACTTGGTCTGCTTGCAGGTGCTGGTCTGCTTTTATCTATCAACCAAGCACAGGCTGCAGATACTTGGGTTAAAAATGGTTCTGACTGGAATCTTTCTCAAGATGGCAGTCTCGCTAAAAATAAATGGGTACAAAACGCTGGCTCTTGGTACCATTTTGACGGTTCTGGAAAAATGCAGACAGGATGGCTCAAAGACGGTGATACATGGTATTCACTAGCAGATAGTGGAGCTATGCGTACTGGCTGGTACAAGGAAGGCAACACATGGTACTCACTAGCTAATAGTGGTGCCATGCGTACAGGTTGGTACAAAGAAGGGTCTACATGGTACTATCTTCATTTTAGTGGTTCTATGATGACAGGTTGGGAGTTCATAGATGGTAAATGGTCTTACTTTGAAAAATCAGGTGCTATGGTCGCAGATAGAGCTGTTCCAGCCAGTGATGGGGAAAGTTATGTCATTGGTAAGGATGGCTATCTAGCAAATAGAAAAGATGCTGGATACAGTATTCATGATATTGTCAAACTTGGAGATGGGCAAGAATATTTGCTAAATGCTAAAGGTGACGATGTTATTATTGAAAAAAATGCTTGGTATATCAGACCAGAGTTCAAGAAGTTTTCTAATAAATATGGAGATGAGGTTGCAAATACTACCTTAGCTCTAGTGGATAATAAAGAAGAAGGACAAGAAATTAATCCTAAGGCAGTTGTACAGAACTTCCAAAACTTACCAAATCGCTACTACTTTGATGAAAATGGACATCGTGTGGTTAATATCCCAGCAATGACCACCTATTCAGAGATTAAAAAAGTTGGCAATGATGTCTATTTAGAAAATCCAGGTGCACGACTTCGTCTTGGAGCTACCCACTTTACAATCAATAACAATAAACTATACTATTTAGAAAATGAGCAAGGTAAGCTCAAAACAGGTTACTTTGTATTAATTGATGATGGAGCAACCACTACTCACCATCACATTTTAGCCTATGCGGACCAATCTGGTGAAATTCTTAAGATGAAACGCTTGCCATCAGGAGTTTCAAATTTCCTTGATAAAGAAATTGATGGTTTATATGGTGAAAAAATTAAAATTGAATCTCCACACTCAAACGAATATTATAAAGTGGTTGTGGTTAAATAAAAATAATATCTTCACAACTAATTATTAACACTCTAACCAATATACCATTTTCAGGAGGCTTTAGATTTCTTGTATTTTAAAAGGAAACTAAAGCCTTTTGTGGATTTATAAGGGGATAGAGAGGATATAAAATTATGAAAAGGAGTTTGTCATGAAAATGAAAAATACATTTGTAGAATTGGAACAATTTGAAGATATTTACAGTTGGTGATATCTATTCCCAAAGCAAAGCTAGTGTTTTGCTACTAATGGGTTAATTAAACGGATTTATGATTATTTTACTTGAATTTTTATTGTTTATATTGATTTTAATCAATATTTTAGCTCCTCCGATTTATTTAGGTAGTCAACTCTCTAAAGCATTTTATGACAAACGTTCTATATTTCTTTTGGTAGTTTTGAAGCTATTTACTACCTTCGTTTTTCCGAGTTTCTCGCATGTTGCCAATTTATTATTCTTTTATATAATATTTTGGATTGTGTTAAAGAAAAAGAAGAAAGAAGCTCTCTTTCTTGCACTTTATCTATTTGTGTTTTATCAAAGTATTCGATATTTGGTTTTGACATTTATAATACGATTGATATTTGACTACTCTGAACTATCTGATTTTTTGCATAGTGGATTTAATTCTGTATTTAGTTTGATTTCGTTGTTTTTGTCTGTTGTCATTTTAAGACGATGGGGAATTGATTTCAATATATTATTTTTAGATAAATTTCAATCGTTAGTGATGAAAAGTATGTGGATTTTATCCTTATTGTTTGGTTTCAGACTTTTTTCATCCATTATGTCTGGGGGATGTAATCCTTTCTACGTTCGATTTGACACGACCATTTCTCTCCTGATTTTCATTCTCTTTTTCTCTTGGCTTTTTTACATCAAGCATTTAGAGCAGGTTTATCGTGATGAGCAGACCATTCAGAGACAGGAAGATGAAAATCGTTCCTTGCAAGGAATGGTGGATAAGCTGGGTCATCTCTATGATGAAGTTCGAGGTTTCCGTCATGATTTTGCAGGGATTGTCGCCAGCATGGAGCCTGCCATAGCCAATCAAGACATGGCTGAGGTGTCTACCATTTATCAAGATGTCTTTCTAAAGACAAATGAAAAGCTGAGAAAGGCAGATTACACAGCCTTTAATCTTCACAATATCCATGATATAGCTATTCGCAATACCTTGGCAAAAGCCATGATTGTGGCAGATAAGCAGGGAATTCATTTTAGTTTGGAGACGGTGGGAGTTGTCGAAGAGCTGGCTTTGCCGATGTTGGAGGCTATCCGTATCCTCTCTATCCTCACGACAAATGCCTTAGAGGCAGCGAGCGAGGCTGAAAATCCGCAGATTCGGGTTGCTTTGTTGGCTGATGGTAGGAGTGTCCGTTTTATCATTGAAAACACTCGTAAGAAAGAAGAACTGAATCCCAGCATTCTCAGTCAAAAGGGTTACTCTACCAAGAACAACCACAGTGGACTGGGCTTAGCGACCTTGGAGGATATGGTTTTTCATTATGATTTAAACTTAGATACCCAGTTAGGAGAAACGACTTTTAGACAAGATTTAGAATTACCATTTAAGAATGAGAAACGAGGGGGAGAGGAATGAGAATTTTAGTTTTGGAAGACGATAGAGTCCAGCAAGGACGGATAGAGCAGACTTTGCTAGATATCGGTCGCTCTCGCAATTTGAGATTGGAAATTGATATTGCCAAAAACTATGGAGATGTTGAAAAGTATTCTCAGTATTTTGACCATTACCAACTCTATTTATTGGATTTAGAGATTGATAGAGAGCGTGATTTGACAGTATGATTTTGACTTTTATTAAGGAAACTCTATTTGCTTTATTGTTGATAGTCTCCATTATAATTCCTCCAATCTATCTAGGTTACCAAATTACACCGGAATTTCGTAAAAAGAGATACGTAGTCTATTTACTAATGATGCAAGCAATAGCTGGTAAAACTTTTTTTGAAATCATGTATTTGGAAGTTTTAATCTTTTTTTACCTTATTTTCTATATGAATAGGAAGAAAAAGGGGGAATCGTTATTTCTTTCATTCTATCTTTTTAGTTTTTATCAGAGTATTCGCTATTTATTGGTATTGTTCTATATTCGGATGTTAGATATAGATATGCTATCAGAAGTAGGTAATGGGATTGTTAACTCTTCTTTTTCCCTATTAGCTATCGTACTAACAGTAGTTATGATGAAACGTTGGTCTTTGGATTTGGATTTATTCTTTTCAGACGCTTTCAAAACCCACTATCATAAGAGTTTTTTCATTATCCTACCTCTGACTGTATTTAGGATATTCTCTTCGTTCATGACTAATAGAAATAGTTCTTTCTACGTTCGTTTTGACACGACCATTTCTCTCCTGATTTTCATTCTCTTTTTCTCTTGGCTCTTTTATATCAAGCATTTGGAGCAGGTTTATCGTGATGAGCAGACCATTCAGAGACAGGAAGATGAAAATCGTTCCTTGCAAGGAATGGTGGATAAGCTGGGTCATCTCTATGATGAAGTTCGAGGTTTCCGTCATGATTTTGCAGGGATTGTCGCCAGCATGGAGCCTGCCATAGCCAATCAAGACATGGCTGAGGTGTCTACCATTTATCAAGATGTCTTTCTAAAGACAAATGAAAAGCTGAGAAAGGCAGATTACACAGCCTTTAATCTTCACAATATCCATGATATAGCTATTCGCAATACCTTGGCAAAAGCCATGATTGTGGCTGATAAGCAAGGAATTCATTTTAGTTTGGAGACGGTGGGGGTCGTAGAAGAACTAGCATTGCCGATGTTGGAGGCTATCCGTATCCTCTCTATCCTCACGACAAATGCTTTAGAAGCAGCCAGTGAGGCTGAAAATCCGCAGATTCGGGTTGCTTTGTTGGCTGATGGTAGGAGTGTTCGTTTTATCATTGAAAACACTCGTAAGAAAGGAGAACTGAATCCCAGCATTCTCAGTCAAAAGGGTTATTCGACAAAGGGAAACCACAGTGGACTGGGCTTAGCGACCTTGGAGGATATGGTTTTTCATTATGATTTAAACTTAGATACCCAGTTAGGAGAAACGACTTTTAGACAAGATTTAGAATTACCATTTAAGAATGAGAAACGAGGGGGAGAGGAATGAGAATTTTAGTTTTGGAAGACGATAGAGTCCAGCAAGGACGGATAGAGCAGACTTTGCTAGATATCGGTCGCTCTCGCAATTTGAGATTGGAAATTGATATTGCCAAAAACTATGGAGATGTTGAAAAGTATTCTCAGTATTTTGACCATTACCAACTCTATTTATTGGATTTAGAGATTGATGGAGAGCGTGAACGGGGCTTTCAGGTTGCTCAACAGGTTCGGGAGCGGGATCCTTTTACAAGCATTGTCTTTGTGTCCACGCATTCGGAGGCCTTGCCTCTAGCTTTTCGCTACCACTTGTCTGCCTTGGATTTTATTTCCAAGGATCAGCCTGAGGAGGATTATCGTCATCAGCTGGAACGCTGTCTGGACTATGTACTGGCAGTGGATAAGAGGGAAAATATGCGTCTCTTCACCTATAGTTTTGAGGGGAGACGGGGCTTTACTCTGCCCTACCATGAGATTTTAGCCTTTGAAACTTCAGTGGAATCCCATCGTATCAAGGTCTATTATGCCAATCATTCTATCAAGACCATTTATGGCAGTCTCAAGGATATCGCTGCTAAGGCTGAAAAAGATTACTTTGTCTATGCCAATCGCAATACGTTGGTCAGTTTACATGCCATTGAAGAGATGACTGCGACAGAAGTGACCCTGTTAGAAGGCTTGCACTTCCCCGTATCACGAACAGCCAGAAGAACTCTTAAAAAACATCTCAATGTCTAATATCTGTTAGACTTGAATCAAATTATCAATAAGAATGTCGGAAAATTTTCTGATATTCTTATTTTTTTGACTTCTTTTTCGAATAGATAAGTAAGAGGAAAAGGAAAGGAGCCTAGTTCATGTATCTACCAATCTTGTATCCGTGGTTTATTAAATTATTTTTTAAATAAAATTTGATTTAGTTGTTTATTTTCGAATTGTTTTTCGAATAGATAAGTAAGAGGAAAAGGAAAGGAGCCTGGTTTATGTATCTACCAATCTTGTATCCGTGGTTCATTAAATTATTTTTTAAATAAAATTTAATTTAGTTGTTCATTTTCGGATTGTTTTTCGAATAGATAAGTGAGAGGGAAAAAAGAAAGGAATAAAATAATGAAAGAACATTATTATGGATTTGTTGAGCTGACTTCGGAAGAATTGACCGATATTCAAGGTGGAGAAAATTGGACGAAGACACTTGCAGATTGGTACGTTGGATTTCGTAGAGGTTTAGGTTTTTAGGGGATAAGCGATGAATGAAATGAATGATAAGTGTACTATTGAAGTATTAAAGGAAAGCGACTTAGCCTTGCTGGTGGGTGGTAGCAAGGAAAGTTATCAACGGGGTTTAATTACAGGTCTATTGTTACGTAGTGTATTTATTGGAACTCCATTTTTTAGAGGATAAGATTTAGAAAAAATAGAATAAGAGGAGAAAAAGATGACAAATTTTGACAAAATGGAACAGAACTTTGTAGCTCTTACAGAAGAAGAGTTGATGAATGTAGATGGGGGAATTGCACCAATTATTATTGGTGGTGTAGTTATTAGTTGGAAATTAATTGGAGGTGTAGCTGCGCTTGCTACAGCTTCAGCAGGTGCCGGCATAGCTGCAGGATATTATGCTAATCGACCATAATTTTGGATTTATATATGAGATTTGTTAAATTAATGCTGAAGATTTGGCCTGAGCTTATGGTATTACTTAGTTCAATATCTTATACAATTATCAGGTTGGTAGCTGATGTGAATAAGCTACCCTTACCTACATGGTTTGATGATTTTAATATACCAACAATTTCATTATTTTTAATGGTATTCATTTTATTATATAGAAGTAAAGGAGAAAAGAATGGATAAATTTCAAGTAGTTGATGAGAAAGATTTGCAAGTAATTGAAGGAGGAATTGAACCTATTTCGATTATATTTGGCCTAAGTGCTATTGCATTTGGCGCATTTGGGGCTGGTTACACATTTGGTTCAGATTTGGCTCGTCGTGGGCGTTAGATAATGAATAACCGCAATCTGAATCTTAATACATTGTTACCTAAACTAGCCACTATATTTCCTTTATTGGGAATAACTCTTAATCTCGCGCTTCATGTGATTCGTACAGGTTCGTTAGTATCCTTTAATTGGCAATGGACTTTGGTTGGTTTGCTTTTCGCAGGATATTTTGGTATTTTTCGCAAAGATTTGTCAAAAAATAATCAAAATTATAAATGAAGAACATGAATCTAAAGGATTTTGTGCATGAGAATGGTAGCGTTTTTCCGCTATTCTTGTCAGGTAAATAGGAGTCTAGCATGAAAACATTTTTATTAGCTTTTGCTGAGGGTTATTTTATCGTATCGCTCATAATCTACATCGCAACGTATTTGATTTTGAAAAATCCGATCAATACCCTATTTTATCCAGAAATTTACCCCGTTTTATTTGGGCTCTTTTATCTAGGATATAAGGTCAATAGAAAGCAAGTAGAGTATGTAGCTAAGAATGACTTGTTAGTCTGCGCTGAAAATAGCTAGGCTAGAATCTAAGAATGCATCGCATTGAAATTTAAAAGGAGTAACGATGAATCGTAATTTAGAACGGTGTTATCTATTCTGACCATGAATAGATCATACCAGAGATGGCTCAGAAATAGCAGGGACATTAGAAATTGAAGTAATAAATAGGATGTCATAAATGTTACTATCAATGATTTATTTGTTCCAAGTTTGCCTAGGGTGACAGTAAAACATCAATTTCCTTTCATACCATATTTTTAGTAGGTAGGACGTTTGTTCTACTTATTTTTTATCCAAAAAGTGCATTTGGGAGGGAGATAGGCGCATTTGGGGAGGAAGTCCAGTTTTTGTTTGGGGATTGGGGTAAGATAATTGTTATCAGATGAGTTTATACTCTTCGAAAATCAAATTCAAACCACGTCAACGTCGCCTTGCCGTATATATGTGACTGACTTCGTCAGTCCTATCTACAACCTCAAAACAGTGTTTTGAGCAGCCTGCGGCTAGTTTCTTAGTTTGCTCTTTGATTTTCATTGAGTATTAGGAAAAAGGAGATGAATATGAAATTTGGGAAACGTCACTATCGTCCGCAGGTAGATCAGATGGACTGCGGTGTAGCTTCATTAGCCATGGTTTTTGGCTACTATGGTAGTTACTATTCTTTGGCTCACTTACGAGAATTGGCCAAGACGACCATGGATGGGACGACGGCTTTGGGCTTGGTCAAGGTGGCAGAGGAGATTGGCTTTGAGACGCGAGCTATCAAGGCAGATATGACGCTTTTTGACTTGCCAGATTTGACTTTTCCTTTTGTTGCTCATGTGCTTAAGGAAGGAAAATTACTCCACTACTATGTGGTGACTGGGCAGGATAAGGATAGCATTCATATTGCTGATCCAGATCCTGGGGTGAAGTTGACTAAACTGCCACGTGAGCGTTTTGCGGAAGAATGGACAGGAGTGACTCTGTTTATGGCACCTAGTCCAGACTACAAGCCTCATAAGGATCAAAAGAATGGTTTGCTCTCTTTTATCCCTATATTAGTGAAGCAGCGTGGCTTGATTGCTAATATCGTTTTGGCGACACTCTTGGTAACCTTGATTAATATTGTGGGTTCTTATTATCTGCAGTCTATCATTGATACCTATGTACCAGATCAGATGCGTTCGACGCTTGGGATTATTTCTATTGGGCTGGTTATCGTCTATATTCTCCAGCAGATTTTGTCCTACGCTCAGGAGTATCTCTTACTTGTTTTGGGGCAACGCTTATCGATTGATGTGATTTTGTCCTATATCAAGCATGTTTTTCACCTGCCTATGTCCTTCTTTGCGACACGCAGGACAGGGGAAATCGTGTCTCGTTTCACGGATGCTAACAGTATCATTGATGCGCTGGCTTCGACCATTCTTTCGATTTTCCTAGATGTGTCAACGGTTGTCATTATTTCCCTTGTTTTATTTTCACAAAATACCAATCTCTTTTTCATGACTTTATTGGCGCTACCTATCTACACAGTGATTATCTTTGCTTTTATGAAGCCGTTTGAAAAGATGAATCGGGATACCATGGAAGCCAATGCGGTTCTGTCTTCTTCTATCATTGAGGACATCAACGGTATTGAGACTATTAAGTCCTTGACCAGTGAAAGTCAGCGTTACCAAAAAATTGACAAGGAATTTGTGGATTATCTGAAAAAATCTTTTACTTATAGTCGGGCAGAGAGTCAGCAAAAGGCTCTGAAAAAAGTTGCCCATCTCTTGCTCAATGTCGGCATTCTCTGGATGGGGGCTGTTCTGGTCATGGATGGCAAGATGAGTTTGGGGCAGTTGATTACCTATAATACCTTGCTGGTTTACTTTACCAATCCTTTGGAAAATATCATCAACCTGCAAACCAAGCTTCAGACAGCGCAGGTTGCCAATAACCGTCTAAATGAGGTTTATCTGGTAGCTTCTGAGTTTGAGGAGAAGAAAACAGTTGAGGATCTGAGCTTGATGAAGGGAGATATGACCTTCAAGCAGGTTTCCTACAAGTATGGCTATGGTCGAGACGTCTTGTTGGATATCAATTTGACCATTCCCCAAGGCTCTAAGGTGGCTTTTGTGGGGATTTCGGGGTCAGGTAAGACGACCTTGGCCAAGATGATGGTTAATTTTTACGATCCAAGTCAAGGGGAGATTAGTCTGGGTGGTGTCAATCTCAATCAGATTGATAAAAAGGCTCTGCGCCAGTATATTAACTATCTGCCTCAACAGCCCTATGTCTTTAACGGAACGATTTTGGAGAATCTTCTTTTGGGAGCCAAGGAGGGGACGACTCAAGAGGATATCTTACGGGCGGTCGAATTGGCAGAGATTCGGGAGGACATTGAGCGTATGCCACTGAATTACCAGACAGAATTGACTTCGGATGGGGCAGGAATTTCAGGTGGTCAACGTCAGAGAATCGCTCTGGCGCGTGCTCTCTTGACAGATGCGCCGGTCTTGATTTTGGATGAGGCGACCAGCAGTTTGGATATTCTGACAGAGAAGCGGATTGTTGATAATCTCATGGCTTTAGACAAGACCTTGATTTTCATTGCCCACCGTTTGACCATTGCAGAGCGGACAGAGAAGGTTGTTGTCTTGGATCAGGGCAAGATTGTTGAAGAAGGAAAGCATGCTGATTTGCTTGCACAGGGTGGCTTCTACGCCCATTTGGTGAATAGCTAGAAAGAGGAGAGGATGAAACCAGAATTTTTAGAAAGTGCGGAGTTTTATAATCGTCGTTACCATAATTTTTCCAGTCGGGTGATTGTGCCCATGTTCCTTCTGCTCGTGTTTTTGCTTGGCTTTGCAACTTTGGCAGAGAAGGAGATGAGTTTGTCTACTAGAGCTACTGTAGAGCCTAGTCGTATCCTTGCAAATATCCAGTCAACTAGTAACAATCGCATTCTTGTCAATCATCTGGAAGAAAATAAGCTGGTTAAAAAGGGGGATCTTTTGGTTCAATACCAGGAAGGGGCAGAGGGTGTCCAAGCGGAGGCCTATGCTAGTCAGTTGGACATGCTCAAGGATCAGAAAAAGCAATTGGAGTATTTGCAAAAGAGCCTGCAAGAAGGGGAGAACCACTTTCCAGAGGAGGATAAGTTTGGCTACCAAGCCACCTTTCGCGACTACATCAGTCAAGCAGGCAGTCTTAGGGCTAGTACATCGCAACAAAATGAGACCATTGCATCCCAGAATGCAGCAGCTAGCCAAACCCAAGCCGAAATCGGCAACCTCATCAGCCAAACAGAGGCTAAAATTCGCGATTACCAGACAGCTAAGTCAGCTATTGAAACAGGTGCTTCCTTGGCCAGTCAGAATCTAGCCTACTCTCTCTACCAGTCCTATAAGTCTCAGGGCGAGGAAAATCCGCAATCTAAGGCTCAGGCTGTTGCTCAGGTAGAAGCACAGCTCTCTCAGTTAGAATCCAGTCTTGCTACTTACCGTGTCCAGTATGCAGGTTCAGGTACCCAGCAAGCCTATGCGTCAGGTTTAAGCAGTCAATTGGAATCTCTCAAATCCCAACACTTGGCAAAGGTTGGTCAGGAATTGACCCTTCTAGACCAGAAAATCTTGGAAGCAGAGTCAGGCAAGAAGGTTCAGGGAAGTCTTCTAGACAAGGGGAAAATTACGGCTAGTGAGGATGGGGTGCTTCATCTTAATTCTGAGACCAGTGATTCTACCATGGTAGCAGAGGGGGCTCTACTAGCCCAACTCTATCCGTCCTTGGAAAAAGAAGGGAAAGCCAAACTAACAGCTTATCTAAGCTCAAAAGATGTATCAAGAGTCAAGGTCGGTGATTCTGTTCGCTATACGACGACTCATGATGCCAAGAATCAACTTTTCCTAGATTCTATTATTACAAGTATTGATGCGACAGCCACTAAGACTGAGAAAGGGAATTTCTTTAAAATTGAGGTGGAGACTAATCTAACTTCGGAGCAGGCTGCAAAACTTCGGTACGGGGTGGAAGGTCGCCTGCAGATGATTACGGGCAAGAAAAGTTATCTACGTTATTATTTGGATCAATTTTTGAACAAAGAGTAATGTTCGTGTTTTTAGAGTTAAATGATTTTAAAACTGTGAGAAAGATGTTTCTTGCAGTTTTTTTCTTTATGATTTTCGAGATGATTATTCTATTTATTCGGTTCAATTCTTGTAATTTTAGGTTTTTTATGGTAGAATGTGCTCAAGTAATACGAAAGGCGAACTTTAAAATGTCAAAACAATTGATCTATTCGGGAAAAGCTAAAGATATCTATACAACTGAGGATGAAAATCTTATTATTTCAACTTACAAGGACCAGGCGACTGCTTTCAATGGTGTCAAGAAGGAGCAGATTGCGGGTAAGGGAGTGTTGAATAATCAGATTTCATCTTTTATTTTTGAGAAATTAAATGCGGCTGGCGTAGCGACTCACTTTGTGGAGAAACTTTCGGACACGGAACAACTCAATAAAAAGGTTGAGATTATTCCTCTCGAGGTCGTGCTCCGCAACTATACTGCTGGTTCTTTTTCAAAACGTTTTGGTGTGGATGAGGGAATCGCCTTGGAGACTCCGATTGTCGAATTTTACTACAAAAATGATGATTTGGATGATCCCTTTATCAATGACGAGCATGTGAAATTCCTACAGATTGCGGATGATCAGCAGATTGCCTACTTGAAGGAAGAAACGCGTCGTATCAATGAACTTTTGAAAGTCTGGTTTGCTGAGATTGGGCTTAAATTGATTGACTTTAAGCTAGAGTTCGGTTTCGATAAGGATGGAAAGATTATCTTGGCAGACGAATTTTCACCAGATAATTGCCGTTTGTGGGATGCGGATGGCAACCACATGGATAAGGATGTTTTCCGTAGAGGTCTCGGAGAATTAACAGATGTTTATGAGATTGTTTGGGAGAAGTTGCAGGAGTTGAAATAACAACCTCAAGGTCGTTTGGGAACATAGCAAGAGCTGAAATAAAGGAATAAGGATTGATGGATAAACGTATTTTTGTTGAGAAAAAGGCTGATTTTCAGGTCAAGTCAGAGAGTTTGGTGAGAGAACTCCAGCATAACTTGGGACTTTCAACTTTGAAAAGTATTCGCATTGTGCAAGTCTATGATGTATTTGACTTGGCAGAGGGTTTGTTTGCACCTGCAGAGAAGCACATCTTCTCTGAGCAGGTGACGGATCATGTCTTGGACGAAGCGGCTGTGCAGGCGAATCTGGCTAACTATGCTTTCTTTGCCATTGAAAGTCTGCCAGGGCAATTTGATCAACGTGCGGCTTCTTCACAGGAAGCCTTGCTTTTGCTGGGAAGTTCGAGTGACGTGACGGTCAATACCGCTCAACTTTACTTGGTCAATAAAGATATTGATGCGACTGAGTTAGAAGCGGTCAAGAACTACTTGCTCAATCCAGTTGATTCTCGTTTCAAAGACATCACGACAGGGATTGCCAAGCAGGAATTTTCAGAGTCAGACAAGACCATTCCGAAATTGACTTTCTTTGAAAGCTATACAGCAGAAGACTTTGCCCGCTACAAGGCCGAGCAAGGGATGGCTATGGAAGTGGATGATTTGCTCTTTATCCAAGACTATTTCAAATCAATCGGGCGCGTGCCAACTGAGACGGAACTCAAGGTTTTGGACACTTATTGGTCTGACCATTGCCGTCACACGACTTTCGAGACAGAGTTGAAACATATTGATTTTTCCGCATCGAAATTCCAAAAGCAATTGCAGGCGACTTATGACAAGTATATTGCCATGCGTGAAGAGTTGGGGCGTTCGGAAAAACCACAGACCTTGATGGATATGGCGACTATTTTCGGTCGTTATGAGCGTGCTAATGGACGTTTGGACGATATGGAGGTGTCTGACGAAATCAATGCCTGCTCGGTTGAAATCGAAGTAGACGTTGATGGTGTCAAGGAACCTTGGCTCCTTATGTTCAAGAATGAAACTCACAACCACCCAACGGAAATCGAACCATTTGGTGGGGCTGCTACTTGTATCGGTGGAGCCATTCGTGACCCATTGTCAGGGCGTTCTTATGTCTACCAAGCTATGCGTATCTCAGGTGCTGGAGATATTACAGCACCGATTTCGGAAACTCGCGCTGGGAAATTGCCACAACAGGTCATTTCGAAAACAGCGGCTCATGGTTATTCTTCATATGGGAACCAGATTGGTCTGGCGACGACTTATGTTCGTGAGTACTTCCACCCAGGTTTCGTTGCTAAGCGTATGGAGTTAGGCGCAGTTGTCGGTGCGGCTCCAAAGGGCAATGTTGTTCGTGAAAAACCGGAAGCCGGTGATGTGATTATCTTGCTCGGTGGTAAGACTGGACGTGATGGTGTAGGGGGTGCAACGGGATCTTCTAAGGTTCAAACAGTTGAGTCTGTAGAGACTGCTGGAGCTGAGGTACAAAAAGGGAATGCCATCGAAGAACGCAAGATTCAACGCCTTTTCCGTAATGGCGATGTGACTCGTCTTATCAAGAAATCCAACGACTTTGGTGCTGGTGGTGTCTGTGTAGCTATCGGTGAATTGGCAGACGGCCTTGAAATCGATCTTAATAAAGTGCCTCTTAAATACCAAGGCTTGAATGGTACCGAAATTGCAATCTCTGAATCACAAGAACGGATGGCGGTCGTGGTTCGTCCTGAAGATGTGGATGCCTTCGTTGCCGAATGTAACAAAGAAAATATTGACGCTGTTGTTGTTGCGACAGTAACTGAAAAACCAAATTTAGTCATGCACTGGAATGGTGAAACCATTGTCGACTTGGAACGTCGTTTCCTTGATACAAATGGTGTGCGCGTGGTCGTCGATGCTAAGGTTGTGGATAAGGATGTCAAGCTTCCAGAAGAACGTCAAACATCTGCTAACACACTTGAAGCAGATACTCTTGAGGTTCTATCTGACTTGAACCACGCTAGTCAAAAAGGCTTGCAAACCATCTTTGATTGCTCTGTTGGTCGTTCAACGGTCAATCACCCACTTGGCGGTCGCTACCAACTCACACCAACTGAGGCTTCTGTGCAGAAATTGCCTGTACAACACGGTGTGACTCATACTGCGTCAGTCATGGCTCAAGGATTCAACCCATATGTAGCTGAATGGTCTCCATACCACGGTGCTGCCTATGCGGTTATCGAAGCAACTGCTCGTTTGGTGGCTGCTGGTGCAAACTGGTCTAAGGCTCGTTTCTCATACCAAGAGTATTTCGAGCGCATGGACAAACAAGCTGAGCGTTTTGGTCAGCCAGTAGCAGCTCTTCTAGGCTCTATCGAAGCACAAATCCAACTTGGCTTGCCATCTATCGGTGGTAAGGACTCCATGTCTGGTACCTTTGAAGAATTGACAGTTCCGCCAACCTTAGTTGCCTTTGGGGTGACGACGGCGGATAGCCGTAAGGTGCTTTCTCCTGAGTTCAAAGCTGCTGGTGAAAACATCTACTACATCCCAGGTCAAGCCCTCTCTGCAGAGATTGATTTTGACTTGATTAAGTCTAACTTTGCTCAGTTTGAATCCCTTAAAAAGGCTCACAAAGTGACATCTGCTTCAGCTGTTAAATACGGTGGTGTGGTTGAAAGTTTAGCTCTTGCTACCTTTGGAAATCATATCGGTGCAGAGGTAATCTTGCCTGAACTTGAAATGGCTTTGACAGCTCAATTAGGCGGATTTGTCTTCACCTCTCCCGAAGAAATTGCTGGAGTAGAGAAAATCGGTCAAACAAGTGCAGGCTTTACACTGGCTGTCAACGGTGTGAAGCTAGATGGACACAAGCTTGACAGTGCTTTCCAAGGAAAACTAGAAGAAGTTTATCCAACAGAATTTGCTCAAGCCAAAGAACTGGCTGAAGTTCCAGCTGTCGCTTCTGACGTAATCATCCAAGCTAAAGAAAGAGTTGAAAAACCTGTGGTTTACATCCCAGTCTTCCCAGGAACCAACTCAGAATATGACTCAGCCAAGGCCTTCGAAAAAGAAGGTGCCGAGGTTAACTTGGTGCCATTCGTGACCTTGAATGAAGAAGCCATTGTCAAGTCAGTTGAAAACATGGTTGACAACATCGGCAAGGCTAACATCCTCTTCTTTGCAGGTGGTTTCTCAGCTGCGGATGAACCAGATGGTTCAGCCAAGTTTATCGTCAACATCCTCCTCAATGAAAAAGTGCGTGCGGCTATTGATAGCTTTATCGCTCGTGGTGGCTTGATTATCGGCATCTGTAATGGATTCCAGGCCTTGGTCAAATCAGGTCTTCTTCCATACGGAAACTTCGAGGATGCCAATAGTACTAGCCCAACCCTCTTCTACAATGATGCTAATCAGCACGTGGCTAAGATGGTGGAAACTCGGATTGCCAATACCAACTCACCATGGTTGACTGGTGTGCAAGTGGGCGATATCCATGCTATTCCTGTTTCGCACGGTGAAGGGAAGTTTGTCGTGACGGCTGAGGAATTTGCGGAGCTCCGTGACAATGGACAAATTTTCAGCCAATATGTTGACTTTGACGGAAAACCAAGCATGGATTCTAAGTACAATCCAAATGGTTCTGTTCATGCCATTGAAGGAATTACTAGCAATAACGGCCAAATCATCGGTAAGATGGGACACTCAGAACGTTATGAAGACGGTCTTTTCCAAAACATCCCAGGAAATAAAGACCAGCACCTATTCGCGTCAGCGGTGCGTTATTTCACAGGGAAATAAAAGGTATATAAAATGACATACGAAGTAAAATCTCTTAATGAAGAATGTGGTGTTTTCGGTATCTGGGGTCATCCAGATGCTGCCAAATTGACCTATTTTGGTCTACACAGTCTTCAGCACCGTGGTCAGGAGGGGGCAGGAATCCTCTCCAATGACCAAGGGAAACTAAAGCGCCATCGTGACATGGGCCTTTTATCAGAAGTATTCAGAAATCCTGCTAATTTGGATAAATTGACAGGAACTGGTGCGATTGGACATGTACGTTATGCGACTGCTGGCGAAGCTTCTGTAGATAATATCCAGCCCTTCCTCTTCCGTTTTCATGATATGCAGTTTGGCTTGGCTCATAATGGAAACTTGACCAATGCGGCCTCTCTCAAGAAAGAATTGGAAGATAGAGGAGCGATTTTCAGCGCGACTTCGGACTCGGAAATCTTGGCTCATCTCATTCGTCGCAGCCATAATCCGAACTTGATGGGCAAAATCAAGGAAGCGCTCAGCCTTGTCAAAGGTGGCTTTGCTTATATCCTGTTGTTTGAGGATAAGTTGATTGCTGCCCTTGATCCTAATGGCTTCCGTCCGCTTTCAATCGGGAAAATGGCTAATGGAGCGGTGGTTGTTTCCTCTGAAACCTGCGCTTTTGAAGTCATTGGTGCTGAGTGGATTCGTGATTTGAAGCCAGGTGAGATTGTGATCATTGATGACAAGGGCATCCAGTATGATAGCTATACAGATGAAACCCAGTTGGCGATTTGCTCTATGGAGTATATCTACTTTGCTCGCCCTGATTCTAACATCCATGGCGTTAATGTCCATACAGCTCGCAAGCGTATGGGAGCGCAATTAGCGCGTGAATTCAAGCATGAAGCGGATATAGTAGTTGGTGTGCCCAATTCTTCCCTCAGCGCGGCTATGGGATTTGCAGAAGAATCTGGTCTGCCAAATGAAATGGGACTTATCAAGAACCAATACACCCAACGCACCTTTATCCAGCCGACTCAAGAATTGCGGGAGCAAGGTGTGCGGATGAAACTGTCTGCCGTTTCGGGTGTTGTCAAAGGCAAACGTGTGGTCATGGTGGATGATTCCATTGTTCGTGGGACAACTTCTCGTCGCATTGTTCAGCTTTTGAAAGAAGCAGGTGCGACTGAGGTTCACGTTGCTATCGGTAGTCCAGCGCTGGCTTATCCATGTTTCTACGGGATTGATATCCAGACCCGTCAGGAGCTGATTGCGGCCAATCATACGGTTGAAGAAACGCGTCAAATCATTGGTGCGGACAGTCTGACTTATCTGTCTGTTGAAGGTTTGATTGAATCGATTGGGATTGAAACGGATGCGCCGAACGGTGGTCTCTGTGTCGCTTACTTTGACGGTGACTACCCAACACCTCTCTATGACTACGAAGAGGACTACCGTCGAAGTTTGGAAGAAAAGACTAGTTTTTACAAGTAGGCGGCAGATTCTCCATTAAAGAAAAGGAAAAAACAAATGACAAATAAAAATGCATATGCTTCACGTCTCACTACTGACTAAAAGCTAAAGCATTTGTCAGTAGACGCTTTGTCCTATGGGACCAAAGCTAGAGACCTGACTAGTATTTTTAGATAAAATAATTGTTTATCTAAAAATACGTCGCAGTCTTTTCCAAAAAAAGAAAAGGAAAAATAAAATGGCAAATAAAAATGCGTACGCTCAATCTGGTGTGGATGTTGAAGCGGGTTATGAAGTTGTTGAACGGATTAAAAAGCACGTGGCTCGTACGGAGCGTGCAGGTGTCATGGGAGCTCTTGGTGGCTTTGGTGGTATGTTTGACCTTTCAAAGACTGGGGTTAAAGAGCCTGTCTTGATTTCAGGGACTGACGGTGTCGGAACCAAGCTCATGTTGGCTATCAAGTACGACAAGCACGATACAATCGGTCAGGACTGTGTGGCCATGTGCGTCAATGACATCATCGCTGCAGGTGCGGAGCCCCTCTATTTCCTCGACTATGTGGCGACAGGGAAGAATGAACCAGCTAAGCTAGAACAAGTAGTTGCTGGTGTGGCAGAGGGGTGTGTGCAGGCAGGCGCTGCCCTCATCGGTGGAGAAACAGCTGAAATGCCTGGTATGTACGGCGAAGACGACTACGATTTGGCTGGTTTTGCGGTCGGTGTGGCTGAAAAATCTCAAATCATTGACGGTTCAAAGGTGGCAGAAGGAGATATTCTTCTCGGACTTGCTTCAAGTGGGATTCATTCCAATGGTTACTCTCTTGTCCGTCGTGTCTTTGCGGATTACACAGGTGAGGAAATCTTGCCAGAATTGGAAGGCAAGCAACTCAAGGAAGTTCTTCTTGAGCCAACTCGTATCTATGTCAAGGCTGTCTTACCACTCATAAAGGAAGGGTTGGTCAACGGCATTGCCCATATCACAGGTGGTGGCTTTATCGAAAATGTCCCTCGTATGTTTGCGGATGACCTAGCTGCTGAAATTGATGAAAGCAAAGTTCCAGTGCTTCCGATTTTCAAAGCCCTTGAGAAATACGGTCAGATCAAACACGAAGAAATGTTTGAAATCTTCAATATGGGTGTGGGACTTATGCTAGCAGTTAGCCCTGAAAATGTAAGTCGTATCAAGGAATTGTTGGATGAACCAGTCTATGAAATTGGTCGTATCGTCAAGAAAGAAAACGAAAGTGTCATCATCAAATGAAAAAAATAGCGGTTTTTGCCTCTGGTAATGGCTCAAATTTTCAGGTGATAGCGGAACAATTTCCAGTAGAGTTTGTCTTTTCAGACCATCGTGACGCCTATGTGCTCGAACGTGCAGACAAGCTCGGCGTTCTGTCCTATGCTTTTGAACTCAAGGAGTTTGACAACAAGGCAGACTACGAAGCAGCCCTTGTCGAACTCTTGGAAGAGCACCAGATTGACTGGGTTTGTCTAGCAGGCTACATGAAAATTGTTGGGCCTACTTTACTAGCAGCTTATGAAGGTCGGATTATCAACATTCATCCAGCCTACTTGCCAGAATTTCCAGGAGCTCATGGGATTGAGGATGCTTGGAATGCTGACGTGGATCAGTCTGGTGTGACCATTCACTGGGTGGATTCGGGTGTGGATACAGGAAAGGTTATCAAACAAGTGCGTGTGCCACGGCTGGCTGATGATACGATTGAAAGTTTTGAAACTCGGATTCATGAGGCAGAGTACAAGTTGTATCCAGAGGTTCTGGATAGCTTGGGAGTTGCACGAAAATAAGATCGAAGTCAAGTTTTGATTGCGCAATCTTGCTGGGAGAAAAAATGATTGAACTGAAATTAGTAGATGAGAGCAGTTTTCAGGCAGTGCTGGATTTGAAAATATCTGAAGCTGATGAACGAGCACGTTTCGTGTCTCCAAATGTACGCTCTTTAGCTGACGCATGGCTCTACCGAGAGAATGGGGATGTGTTTCCAATGGCAATTTATTGGAATGAACTTGTGGTTGGCTTTCTCCTGCTGGAAATAGACAAGGATGAAGCGGAATACTTTATCTGGCGGATAATGATTGGTCAGCAGTACCAAGGAAGAGGTTATGGTCGAAAAGCCTTGGAAGTTCTAATCAAAGAGGCTCAGATGGATAGAGTCTGCAGTCATATTGTTGCAGATTATGTGGTTGGAAATGAAAAAATGAAGCACCTGCTGACTAGTCTTGGTTTTCAGGAAACAGGATTTATAGAAGAAAATAACGAAGTCGCTATGCGCTTGGACTTAAAGAAAGAGGAATAGAATGACGAAAAAAGCCTTAATCAGCGTCTCAGACAAAGCGGGCATTGTTGAATTTGCCCAAGAACTTAAAAAACTTGGTTGGGATATTATCTCGACAGGTGGGACAAAGGTTGCCCTTGACAATGCTGGGGTGGAGACCATTGCGATCGATGATGTGACGGGCTTCCCAGAGATGATGGATGGCCGTGTTAAGACCCTTCATCCAAATATCCACGGTGGGCTCCTCGCTCGTCGAGACTTGGATAGCCACCTGGAAGCGGCCAAAGACAATCAAATCGAGCTCATTGACCTTGTAGTGGTTAATCTCTATCCCTTTAAAGAAACGATTCTCAAACCAGATGTAACTTACGCTGATGCAGTTGAAAACATCGATATTGGTGGGCCATCTATGCTTCGCTCGGCAGCGAAGAATCATGCCAGCGTAACAGTTGTTGTAGACCCAGAGGATTATGCTGTGATTCTTGACGAATTGTCAGCAAACGGTGAAACAACTTACGAAACTCGACAACGTTTGGCAGCCAAGGTTTTCCGTCACACAGCAGCTTATGATGCCTTGATTGCAGAGTATTTCACATCTCAAGTCGGCGAGATCAAGCCTGAAAAGTTGACTTTGACTTATGACCTCAAACAAGCTATGCGTTATGGGGAAAATCCTCAACAGGATGCGGACTTCTACCAAAAAGCCTTGCCGACTGACTATTCTATTGCATCAGCGAAACAGCTCAACGGGAAAGAATTGTCATTTAACAATATCCGCGATGCGGATGCAGCTATTCGTATTATCCGTGACTTCAAAGACCGTCCAACCGTTGTAGCTCTCAAACACATGAACCCATGTGGAATCGGTCAAGCTGATGATATCGAAACAGCTTGGGATTACGCTTATGAGTCTGATCCAGTGTCTATCTTTGGTGGTATCGTTGTTCTTAACCGTGAGGTGGATGCTGTGACAGCTGAGAAGATGCACGGCGTTTTCCTTGAAATCATCATTGCACCAAGCTATACGGATGAAGCGCTAGCCATTTTGACCAACAAAAAGAAAAATCTGCGTATCCTTGCCCTGCCATTTGACGCTCAAGAAGCCAGTGAAGTGGAAGCAGAATACACAGGTGTTGTCGGTGGACTTCTGGTGCAAAACCAAGATGTGGTCAAGGAAAGCCCAGCCGATTGGCAAGTGGTGACCAAACGCCAACCAACTGAGACAGAAGCGACAGCTCTTGAGTTCGCTTGGAAAGCTATTAAATACGTCAAATCAAACGGGATCATCGTGACCAACGACCACATGACACTTGGTGTCGGCCCTGGGCAAACCAATCGTGTAGCTTCCGTCCGCATCGCTATTGATCAAGCTAAAGACCGCCTTGACGGTGCTGTCCTTGCTTCGGATGCCTTCTTCCCATTTGCGGATAACGTGGAAGAAATCGCCAAAGCAGGAATCAAGGCCATCATCCAACCAGGTGGGTCTGTGCGTGACCAAGAGTCTATCGAAGCCGCTGACAAATACGGCTTGACTATGGTCTTCACAGGAGTGAGACATTTTAGACATTAAGAGAAAAAAATTCCATCTGAAATGATGGAATTTTGCTATAATATAGACAAAATAATCAGAGGGATTAAAGGTGTTACAATGGCTGAGTTAGTTTATACATATATAGAAAAAATGGATACTGGTATAAAAAACAGCGAGATATCTTTTTCGGAGGAACATAAGTTTAGAATGAAAGAAAGGACTTTGTTTTATGTAGAGAATAAAAACAAAAGGTTTTTTGGTGAAAAAATATCTAACTTATCATTACTTGTTGGGAAAAATGGTATAGGTAAAAGTAGTATATTAGATTTAATTTCTTTTTCGAATAAAAATACCAATTTACGAAGAGGAAGAAATAGTTATTTTAACATTTTTATTAAAAACAAAACATAGATTTCTAATTATCCTTTTAAATCTCATTAAATGCTCGCAAATCCTTATTCTAAAGGGCTTCGAGCATTTTTACTGTTGGAAGATACTTCACGTTTCCTTATATATTTCCTCATGAATTGACTGTCAGAAGTGGTAAATTAGTAGTAAATTCATCTGTACTACTAAGCAACAAGACGTTCCTGCTGTTTCTTTTTTTCCAAGCGGTTCATCTCTGCCATAGCAGAATCGAATGTAGCATGTGCGTAATAGTTCAGCGTCATGTTTATATTCGCATGCCCCATAATGTACTGCAATGCTTTTGGGTTCATTCCTGCATTTGCATAGTTAGTGCAGAACGTATGACGCAAAATGTGTGGAGTGATATGGGGTAGCTTATCCTCATGATATTTATTGTATTTCTTGACAAGGTTTTTCAACATACCATTGTAATCACTTGCCACTTTAGGATAGTCTTTCCCATTGAGAAAAAGGAAATTACTATAACCATCAATCACAACACATTTACGGTTCTTCCGATTCGCCAGCACTCGCTGAAACGCTTGATAGGCTTCTTCAACCATAGGAACTTGTCGTTCGCCACTTTTAGTCTTGGGAGTTTCAATGTAGTATCCATTTTCAGTATCTCGTAGTAACTGATGGTCTACCTTGACAAGACGATTTTCAAAATCCAAATCTGGAAGTGTCAGACCGCCAAACTCTGAAATACGAAGACCCGTTTTTAAGAGTATCAGGATTTCATCATAATTCTTGCTGTAGGTCTTATCAGCTTTCGCAAAGGATAACAGCTTTTCTTCCTGCTCCGTTGTCAATGCGACTTTAGGAACAGTATCATCATCAATGACGGTATTTAGCTGGAAGTCAAAGGGATTCTTCCGAACACAATCGTCTTCAATCGCAATATAGAATGAAGCCCTTAAAGAACGCTTATAGTTATTGATGGTTTGATAAGCATATCCATCTTCACTCATTCTAATCGCCCATTCTTTAGCGTCAGACGGTTTAATGCTGTCTATGCTCCTTGCACCTAACTTGTCCTTTGTCAAAATATCCATCAGATATTTCCGTCCAGTTTGCGTGCCTTTCTTCACATTGGGTCTTTGAGCATTCTGCTTTGCGTAAAGCTGACAAAGTGTCATTTTCTTTCCTACAACATCAATGCCATCATGAATGTCTTTCAGTAGCTCCGCAACTTTTTCCCGAAGAGGAACACAATCACGCTTTCCTGCTGGTACTCTGTCTGTAGCCACCAGTTTCCATGAGTAGATAAATTGCGGTTCTCCAAATGAATCTACATATTTATATAAGTATCTTCCGTCTTTTCGTTGGCTCTCCCCAGTCTTTAAAATGCGACCTTTATTGTCACGTCTTTTCTCTGACATGGCTTTCGCTCCTTTCCAAAATGGAAAGAGCCTTGATACGACTTAATGCTATTTTATCATATCCAAGACCCTTTGGCGACGCTAGATTGCGTCCAATTTATCAATAATTTTTTCAAACTGTTTTCGCTTTATCTGAATACGATTGCCATTCATAATCAGCCAATTTGCATTTTTATTTTCCTCTGCCAAGCGTCGTAGCTTGTTTTCGCCAATACGAAAATATTTTGACGCTTCTTCAATGGTTAGGGTATAACGTTCCCAAATAGGAATGTCAGTCTGCTTCATAAAATCCTCCTTTCCAAATCACTTATTTGGATTTCATAAAAGTTGTTTTACCAGCAATCGAACAGCTTTAGCAAAGCTCACGGGAGTTCCACCCCTGCATGGTTCTCATGTAGCCATACTCATTGCCTGCGACGGTTTTATCACGCTCGGACTATTGACTGTATGGGAGTATCATTATCACGATAAGAATGTCGTTGCAGGCAATCCTGCTAAAGATTGCTTCTCGGATCACTAACATGAATCGCTCGCTATCTTTATAAGATAGGTCATGGCGGTTAGTTCCGTTGGCTCTTTTCTTATCGAAACGTATTCGATTACTTTTATTCAGTTTTCAAAGAACAATGGCTCGTTAGCCTATCAAAACACATTGAAAGCTCAATATGCTTTGGTGGAATAACAAACCTCCCTGTTCGGGAAGCGTGGAATGGTTTAGCACGCTTCCACGAAAGGAGAGAGGATATTACTTAATTTCAAATGACAAAATCTTTGTAATCAGTCTGGTTTCCATTCTTCCACGTAAGACTTCATCAACGACCATACTTTGATTGCCATATTCATCTTTCATAAGTCGTAGGGAACGCTTCGTTATGTACCCTCTGTAATGATGTAGAATCTGGTTAATCGCTTCGGTATCGCCATCTGTTGCCTTTACAATGAGAGGAAAGGGAATCATAGGATATTGTGTTTTCATTCTTCAAATTCCTCCATAAACTTTTTAATTAAGGCTAGTCCACTGGTTCTATGCCGATAGACAGTAGAACGGTTCAATTTCAACAGGTCTGCAATTTCTGAATCGCTCATGTCCATAAAGTAAAACAGCAGTAGAATTTCACGTTTCTTGTCTGGCAACTCACGTAATGCTTCACTCAACAAATCATTTTCAACGCCTACTGATAACCCATTGAGTGTAAAAATCTGAAAGTCAGTTGAATAGTTATCTGTTGTCGCAAACTGGCTAACAAGATAATCGCCAACATCCGAAAAGGACACCTCACGCTTTGCAATCCTTGAAAGATAAAGCATATAATTCTTTCGCTCGTCTTCCATAGCACGTTTACAGATATAGTCAAACTGATTTTCTATTGTGGTCTGAAAAGAAGATGGTTTCATGTTTCTCACCCCCTTTCTGTCTAGGAAAGGAAGTGAGCCTTGCTCGTTTATCTCCTTTCACTCTTAGTCCCAATGTGAAAGGGGGATTTGTTGCATTACTGATAAATAAACTTTGTAAAAAAGTTCTGAATAGCCAAAAAAGCATATAAACAGATTTATTTCTCTGTTTACATGCTTCTGTTATTCTATCTATATGATTTATAAAACCACATTGGTGGACGTACTTATCTATTGCAGATAGACGACTTTTTTTGACAAGAACCCAATGTAAGGAAATTTATTGTATATGATGTACTTCATGGCGACGTTGACCTCCAACAAACCGCCATTTGGAAGTAATATACAATATTTTAACAGCGTAAATAGCACTACCATATAACGGTTTTTTTTATTGGCGTTTAGTAGTGCTTTTTATTAAATATAAACCTATAAACCATATAACACGTTTTTCTATACCTGTTTTTAATTCAGTAGGAACAATAAAATGTATAGAGGTGGTCTACTATGCGTAAAAAAGAAGATAAATATGATTTTAGAGCCTTTGGTTTAGCCATTAAAGAAGCTCGATTGAAACGAGGTTTAACTCGTGAACAAGTGGGAGCATTGATTGAAATTGACCCACGGTACTTAACTAATATTGAAAATAAAGGGCAACACCCCAGCATACAAGTTCTTTATGACCTTGTATCGTTACTTCATGTTTCCGTTGATGAATTTTTCTTACCTGCTAATAACTTGGTAAAAAGCACCCGACGATTACAGATAGAGAAATACATGGATAGCTTTACAGACAAAGAACTATCCTTAATGGAATCTTTAGCCAGCGGTATCAACGAAGCAAGAAACATCGAAGACTAATTAAAAGAATCCATACATAACGGAAAGAGCCGATAAAATGAGATTGTATTAATCTCATTTTATCGGCTCTGCGTCTTTGCGTCTGGCTCTGTAATCACAGTTACTTTGAACTGCTTTATTTCAATTAAATTTTCTTGTCTGCATTTCGGACAATAGAGGGGGAATTTTTTTAATTCAGTATCTTCCCTTATCTTTAATCGTGTTTTATTTCCACATACAGGACACAATATCCACTTGTAGTTTATAATAACTATCTCCTCCTTTACACTTTAATTCAAATCTTTATTAAAAAATATTTCATCTTATTTAACAAGAAACCATATTTATATAACAACATAAAATACACTAAGTTATTTTATTGAACATATATCGTACTTTATCTATCCGACTATTTGGACGACGGGGCTGGCAAACAGGTTCACCGGTAGTAACATGGTACCCTTTTAACTCTGTTAAACAAACACTACGTCCATTTGTAAAGAAAGTTAAATCACTACGATATTCTTGAATACACCGAGCAGGGATTTCTCCACTAAGAATGACCTCATTATTTTTCAATTGAGTGTCTACGATGTTCGCACAATATTTAGGAGCATCGTTGTATGCTCGTGAAAGATATTCCTGTGGCGCATAAATTTTAAAACTAAGATATGGCTCTAACAATTCTGTTCCAGCTTTTTTTAAGACTTGTTCCAATACAATAGGAGCAAGCATCCGAAAATCTGCTGGGGTACTAACAGGGCTATAGTATAAGCCATACTTAAAACAGATTTTACAGTCCGTCACATTCCAACCATATAATCCTTGTTCGCAACCATAGCGTATCCCTTCCATAACTGCATTTTGAAATGATTGATTTAAGTATCCAAGAGAAACCGAGCTCTCATACTGCATTCCACTTCCCAACGGAAGCGGTGATACAGATAAACCAATGGAAGCCCAGAAAGGATTTGGCGGCACTTCGATGTGAATGGTATATTCTGCATTTTTTAACGGTCTCTCCATATAAATGACTGTAGGCTCTTTTAGTTCTATCTCCACATGATACTTTTCTTGCAACAGTGCACTAATCACTTCCATTTGTACTTTCCCTAAGAAAGAAAGTATAATTTCATGTGTCGTAGAATCCACGTAATATCGTAGAAGCGGATCACTATCTGAGATTTCCAAAAGGGCATCAAGCAACATTTCTCTCTGTTCAGGTTTACTCGGTTCAACAGTTGTTTGTAGTAGAGGGTGCGGATTTTCAATCTTTTTTCTCTGTGGCAATAGTTTTGTATCTCCAAGAACACTATTTAACTTCAAAAACTCATTTTGCAAAATAACAATTTCCCCGGAATAAGCCTTATCGATTTTACATAATTCACCATTTATTGAAGTATACATTTCTGTAATTTTTATTTTTTCCTTTTCCGATATTCTAACCGAATCTCGCAAATGCAGTACGCCACTATAAAGACGTATATATGCAAGACGCTGTCTTTTTTCCGAATACTCAATTTTGAAAACATTTCCGCAAAGTTCAGACGGACCTCGATGTGTTGATGAATAAAATTTATTCGTAATCACTTCTATAAGGTTATCAATCCCTATATTGTTTTTTGCACTTCCGTGATAAACAGGGAACAGGGAACAATTATGAAATCTTATGCTTTCCTCTTGTTCGAGTTCCAATGCTTCTAATGATTTACCGGACATATATTTCTCTAAAAGGTCATCGTTTCCCTCTATTACCGTATCCCATTGTTCAGATTCGGTAAAGTTCGTCACACACATATTAGGATACAGTTCTACCTTCTGTTTGATTACAATTTCGGCAGAAAGTTTCTCTTTAATATCCTGATAAACCGTTGATAAATCAATTCCATTTTGGTCAATCTTATTGATAAAAAAGATTGTGGGAATCCCCATTTTCCTAAGTGCATGAAATAATATACGAGTTTGTGCTTGTACGCCATCTTTTGCAGAAATCAGTAGAATTGCCCCATCTAAAACTGATAATGAACGATATACTTCTGCTAAGAAATCCATATGTCCTGGCGTGTCTATGATGTTCACCTTCGTATTTTCCCACTGAAAAGAGGTTATTCCTGTCTGAATTGTAATTCCTCTCTGACGTTCTAAAAGCGTATTATCCGTCCTCGTTGTACCTTTGTCCACGCTTCCTAATTCTGTAATCGCTCCACTGTTATATAATAAGCTTTCTGTTAAGGTAGTTTTTCCCGCATCAACATGAGCTAAAACTCCAATATTAATAATTTTCATGTGATTTTCCTCCATTCAAAAGCCCAAAAGGGCATAAAAATCCCAGTGATAAATACTCTTATCACTGGGATTTTTATGCATAACCATAGGCATACAAAGCATACAGATATTCTCCGGATACTTTAGAATCACATGATAAAGGTATTCTTAAACTGGGTACAAAAAACTAAGCCCTCCTAAAAAAGGACATCCAATTATTTGTTCCCACTATCAAATTGACAGTTTATTTAAGAATACCTTGCCGCATATTTATTAACTCCTTTTAAATAGATACTTAAATAATAGCACGTAAGAGCATATTTGTCAAGGAATCTCCAATTTTTTATCAAAGAGAGTACGTGATTACAAAATAGCTGTAATAATGTACCAATATTTGTTATTCTATAATCTTCCAATTACTCCCGTTCTTTTCAAGTACCAAATCAAATTGAGATACCTGCGTTGCTTTGGTCTGCTGGTCGATATACTCCACTGTCAGCGATACCGTGACTTGATTATCCTTACGATTGTGAATAGGATTTACCAGTTCTTGAAAGATGTACTCTTTTCCGATTGGTTTTAATATCCCGTCATTCACATAGTAGGAAAGTTCACTGGCTGTCGCTGTAGGATAGAGCTTGAAGAACGTCGTTAAAAACTCATTGATTTCATTGGTTGTAATGGAATCAACCGTCCCCTCACTTTCAATGGCTTTTGGTTTATAACTTGATTTCTTAGGTATGTTGGTAATGGTCGGATTCTTAACCAGTACCATATTTCCAGAACCATCTACATAGACACTCACTATATAAGCAGAGTGGACGGTCTTTGTATTTTCTCCCTCTGTAATGAGCTGGTCTACACTGTAGGTTACATTAAACTCATTGTCGCCAGTTGGCTCTACCGTCCATATCTGAAATCCTCTTACAGAAGACGATACAGGAATATCTTTGCGTACTGTATCAACATTGAGAGCTTGAAGTTCATCTGTCAGATAGCCTTTTAGACTTTCCATTCGATTATCAATGGACTTATCGGATTGCTCCCATGAATAGTAGACTTTCGCAAAGTTCTCTACAAAATTTTCTACATGATGAGTATCAACGTATTCCTTTTCTATGATAGTTGTTTCGTGAATAGTATGAGTATCTATAGCTGTAAAGTGCTTGAATATCGCAAAGCTGAAACTAAGCCCTAAAAGTACCCACAAGGCAATCACAACCTTTTTATGAGGATTGACCTTATAGTAGACACGAGGTTTCTTTTCCTTTGGTATCTGTTTTTCTTTATTCTGATTTTTTCTAAATTTCATCATTAAATCTTCCTTTCTCATTGTTTGATTCGTCCTGCTCCCACTAAATGCTGTTGCCAGTAGGGGCTTGTTAAGTCGGCATAACCGATTGGGTCGCCTGCATGAAACATACGGTTATTGCCAAGGTATATCCCAACATGAGTAATATAAGAGCCAGCGTTATAGGTAGAATGAAAGAAAACCAAATCGCCAGCTTGTGCTTCCGATAGTGGGATATGCTGGGTCACATCATATTGCTGTTGTGCGGTTCGTGGTAAGTTAATTCCAGCTTTTCCATACGTCCATTGTGTCAGTCCGCTACAATCAAAAGAAGTAGTCGGGGAAGCTCCACCGTAAACGTATCGCCAGCCCTCATATTTCAGTGCTTCGTCCATGATGGCTTGTACCGTATCATCATCAAACTCTGTTGTGACAAGATACTGCGTTACCAGTTGCACATAAAACATATTGCCATAGTTGTATCGCCAGCCCCCATTGATAGGTATGGCTATGGGATTGGGGTAAGACACTTTTTCGCCACCTGAATACTCTTTTGAGAAACTTTGAGCCAGTTCAAAGGTATATTTATTTCCACGATTAGCCACATACCCTAAGAAACCACCACCATAATTGTAGGACTGGATAACCGATTCTAAATCTACACTGAGCCTTTCGCTACTGGCTAATAATTCACTGAAATACTTCACACCTTGCTTAATGGATTCTTCTGTACTCAATGAATTAGGTGGAAGACCGAGGGATTCCGAGGACTGCATAACATCTTCCGCAGTACCGCCCGATTCCACCTGTATAATCGCAAGAAGTATGTTGACATATTCTTCAACGCCATATTCTTTGGCATATTTTTCTACCATAGGCTTATGAGCCAGCACTTCTGCGGAAACATTCACACCTCCATAATGAATATTGGAAATTCCGCTGTCCTGTTCATCTGAAAATAAAATGGCAACAAACAGAAGCAGTGAGAAGACCATCAAGAATAATCCAGAACCACCAATCACTAAAGTTTTCAACTTCATGGTTTCTTACCGACTTTCTTAATGGTGGCGGTTTTGATTGGTGGTCTACTTCTTGTATTTTGTAGTGGTACTCTTTGAACAGTAGACGGACGTTCTTTTGTGATTGGACGTTGTGAAGTTCTATCTGCTGTAGTGGTTGAAGTTGCTGGCTTTTGAACGGTTTTTTCTTGAACGGTATTGCCTTGGCGTTCCACTTTTGGACTTGAAAAATCGGACTTAACTGCTGGACGCTCTTGTTTGGCTTGTTGAGATTCCTTATATGAAGTCTGAATATTAGACTGTTTTGAGGTCTGTTCATCATGATATTGTTCTTGTCTTGTAGTCGGTCTTTCATGAACAGAAGAAGCAGGCTGTTTTTTCTGTTTGACCTGTTCCATTTCAGAGCGACGCTTCGCAATGGTTTTTCGCCTTTGTTCCTGCTGTTCCTTGCGTCCACTGGCTCTGTCCGCTTTGGTTTGAGAAATACTACTGGTTAAATCACGGACATTCTCTTTTACTTTGGATTTTCCTTGATATACTGCATATCTTGCATTGGTCGGCAAATCTTTAACCTGTTCTTTCAAACCACTAGCAGTGTCTACCATTCTGTCTTTGGTATCAGCTACTGTACCGATGGTTTGACCGATACGTTTTCCAAGTGTTGATTTTTCCTTTCCGTCTGGTCGGGAGTGATCTGCTTGTGTCCTTGCAGAACTCCCCGAACCCGACTGTCCTTTTTTACCTGTAACAATGGCAGACCCAGCCCCTAGAGTAGTCATGGAACGTCCAAGTTTCCGCTGTAGACGGTGCATGTGAGCGTGCATAAGCATACGAGGTTTTCTCATCACACGACTTCCCACACTTTGAGAATCGTTACTCTGTAGAGAAAACATACTCATTAAATCGCCCAGCTTGAAGTAGATTCCTGCAAAGGTCACAATCTGTAGAAAAGCAATCAAAAAGAACGGATAACCAGCCGATAAGGTATAGAGCATGGTTGAAATACTAAATGCTGTCGTAATAATCAATGTGATTCCAGCTCGTGTCAAAATGGTATTAAAGAGCTTTGTTATGGCTCGTTTTGACATACCATCAAATGATGGAATCATGCTTAAAATAAAGCTCACAGGCAGAAACATAGCATAGATGATAAAAAGTACCTGCGAGAAAATCATGATTCCTGTTAATAGGAATACAAATATGGAAATCCCAATATTGAAGACAAATAGGAAGAAGACTGTACCTAAACGGTTAATGGTCTTTGTAATGGTTAGATTGGTATTGCTTCTGTCTTCAATTTCTTCCGCAACAATTTTTTCTCTGTCTTCGCCATTGTTGGAATCTGGGCTGGTGGAGAGCAGGCTTTCCACACGGTCAATACCGATACTTTCAATGTCTGAACTGTTGTATTGAAGCAGTAGCCACGGTTGCTGAACCTGTATGGAAAACAGGCTATCTCTGATTAAGTCCACGCTGTCCTTGCCTTGACTATCGGAATGGGGCATGACAATCTTCGTGCCAAGTGATAAACTGGCATTACTGATGTCTGATGAAAAATCATTGATTTTTTTAATGTAGTCGGGAGCGTAGGCAATAAAGGAAGCTGATAGGATAAATACCATGACAAAGTTCACAATGGCATGAATCGCTTTTGTAGTTTCTCTTTTTATCAGTCCTGTATAGGCAACATAAACCCCAAGAACCAAAATCAAGAGTAAGAGGAATCCAACATAGAATCCCTCTGTTGATAGTCCGCTAGGCGTAACTCCTGCAAGGGTCTGCATATTCTTGCCAATGGAATCTGCTGTAGCAGAAATGAAGTCAAGGGAATAGGCTTCTTGAACTAAGTAGCCAGTCGCATTGGAAACATAAAGACTGATTGTCCAAATAAAATTGGTAATGGCATATAAGCCATACATGACTTGTTTTCCAATTCCGTCCGACCAGTTCCACGGTAGCCAGCCCCAGCTATTATCAACATAAAAATCCAGTTGATAGTTTTCAAGTGGGTATCGGCTGTACTCATTTGCCACATTGATTGTATCATCTACCAAGCCCGCAGCTTGAACCACTGTTCCCATCATGGCTAAAAGAAAAATGGCAATCACAAGTGTGAAAGCCACTGTCATTGCCACTTTACCTAGACGCTTCAGCGTCCAGTTTGATTTTATTCTGTTTAATATTGATGGTTTCACATTTACACCTCTTTTCGCACAGGCGGTCTGGTATCAAAGGCATGGAGCAGTTCTTCAAATACAGGGTGGAACTGTATCACACCGACACGACCATATAAATCACTGATAAGGCACTGTCCATTTTCCAAATCACGCAATCGCTTCTGATTATTTTCGTCCTCTGGGTCAACGCCGAAAAAGGCAAGGGTCTTTTTAATCTCGTTAAGGTCAGTAGAGCGGAACGCAAATTTCAAACCAAGATTATTTTTCAGCTTTTCATCTAAAAGGTCATCTGTATTCTGGGTCACGAAATATACCCCAGCGTTCATAGCACGTCCAGCACGAACCAGTTTCATAGACAGTGTTTTACCTTGTGCCACCTGTAAGAAGCTCCACGCTTCGTCTAAGTCAACAATTTTAAAAATGCTTCTGTCTGTATGGATAAAGTCTAACGCAAAGGTACTAATGACAATCAGCATTGCCACCGATAGTAACTCCATTGTGGTATATTCCTCAAAGGAGGTTTCTTTATCGGGAAGTACCAAGTCGGCAACCTGTATGATGTTCAGTTGTTTTTCAAGACTGATAGACTGCTCCACATATCCATCACTAAAGAGCAGATGTGCAAAGTCATAGTCTGTAAAACTTTCGATATGGTCGGCTATGCTGGTGCTTATTTGAGTTCCCTCAACCCGTAATTCCTCAATCACTTTCAGAAGACCTCGCACTTCACTATTAGTTACAGCACGAATGGCTTTTCGTAGAACAGGGAAACGGTCAGAATCTCGTGATGAAATCCCCGTAAGGAACGTCAAAATGTCGATTGCCAGTGATTCAGAATCTTTGGGATTTTTCATAATCACGTAAGGGTCAAGTAAGCCTTTATTTTTCTCATCAGAAGTCAGATTGACAATATTAATTTCGTGAGCGATTTCTGGCAAGGTTTCTTTCCATCTGCCACGTTCCGCTTTCGGGTCAACAATCACTGCTTGTGCCCCATAAAGCACTGCATAATAGACGATAAGGTTATTCGCAAAGGATTTTCCACCGCCTAGCGAACCTACAAAGGCAGACGCTAATGCATTGGTTACTGAACCCTTAACCCCTTGACTGGCAAGAGCAGGTTTGAGGTAGACATTGCGTCCTGTATCTAAGCTATAGCCAACATAAATACCCTCATTTTCGCCAAGCATTTGAGTAGCACCGAAACCAAGTCCAGCTAAGAAATCAGAGGTTACATACTGAATATAGTCATTCATATAACGCTTGCTTGATGGTAAAAATTCTTCATGTAAGCCCAGCATATCTCCAAATGGTCGTACCAACTTGACACTTAAATCGTCATAAAAATCTTTCACTTCATTACAACGACGTTTCAATTCGTCCAAGTCATTTGCGGAAACACGCACCACATAAGAGAGCTTATACATGGATTCCTTGCTTTGGTCTAAATTATTTTCCAGCTCATTGACACTTTCCAGAGCTTCCGCCACATTAGAGCTGGTTTCGTTATCACTTTGCCATGCGTGGTTATCTAGGTCTTTTAGTTCTTTCTTTTTATTACGAACGGTGCTTAGTGCTTTACGGTTTGCCACGATTTCCACATTCATAGAAGTATCAATCGGGAATGTAAATTGCTGTTGCTGGTAGTAGAAGATTTCAGAGGACGGAAAGTCCAATTCGCCGACAATGCTGTTGATGGTAAAGTACGCCACATAGACGGTTTCGTCTTCCTGTTGAATTTTTAGGTATCGCTGTTTTTCTTCCACCAGACAACGGGTCGGTTTAATAAGGTCATAATATTTAATCAGCGTTTCATTATCCAGCTTCTTCTTTGATAGATGGTACTCATAATCTTCATAAGCTGTACCTGTCTGTCCATAAAGATGTTCAATCAGATAGCCGAAGTCGTCCTTATCCAGTCTACGGATTTTGAAACGACGAGAGATTTTATTTTCCAAGAGCTTTTCCATCTTCTGAAAACGCAGGATTTCATCATTACTCATGCTGACAAAATCGCCCATTAGCTTATGGTTCACATCATAGACAAAATCAGACAAAGCATTTTTGGCTTCAACGGTAAGACTTTTCATAGAAAACTCTTGATCGTTGAGAAGCAACTTAAAGCCGATAAAGAAGCGGTAGTCCACTTGATTTTCGCCAATCATGGATATTAAAGCGTCTGTCTGTTGGTCGATTTTGTCATAGGCAATTACTTTGAGTTTGCCAGTTACTTCCTCTTTGGAACGTTCTTGTGCAGAACGTATGCTGGATTCTGTACTGATTTGTAGAGCATGAATCTTGCCATCACGATTTTGTGCGATAAGCTGTCTGAAAGAATCATGCACTTGTATTTTCTGTTCTGGACTTAGGAATGAGTAATTGTAAGGAATAAGCTCATAATAGGCGTAACATTCGCCATCTTTATTCCAGACCAGATTATTTTCAATGTATTTAATTGGATATGCCATAAAATTCACTCCTAACTGTCGTAATGGCTTCTTGTGGCTGGTTTCTGCCAAGGGTTACTTTTTTCCCTGCATAGGTCAGCTTTGGTCGCAGTGCATAAGCAATGACAGACTTCAAAAATCCATAAGGCTTTTTACCATCAAAGGTTTTTGTAGACATAAACCATGTGAAAGCCACAGGAATTCCAAAATATTTGAGAAATGCTCCCTCAATCATGGAAAGAGGTGGCAAGTTGCCAAGTATCATAACCGCAAACAGTGATACGACAAACCACGTCATTTGCGTAAAGGTTATGGGAAACGGAAGTCTAAAATCGTTGATGGAGTACAGCACTTTCTCAACAGACCAAATACTGGTATAGCTTCGTATTTTCTTCATAGAATCAATCCTTTCAATAGACGATTTCAAAAATCCCATAATTGGTTGTGATAAAAGTTCCCGAAATTTCTAAATCACGACCATAGGATTCGTAATCAATATAGTTTTGAAGACTGGTTGGCACTTCGCCCAATACTCCAGTTTCTTCAATGTAGTAACGTGCGACATCTGCCATATCATCACAATCCGAGTGAATGATAATATCCTCTTGATGTTCGCTTAGTTCCTCAATACTTGAAAAATGAGTGAGCAGAGCAGATAGCTCGGATTGTAGTTCCTCTGGCAACTCCGATACCATTTCCCATAGGCGATTGAGTTCGCCAATAGAAGTGTATTCGTCAACCGTAAAGGGTAACTCATAATCGTGAATGGCGTATTCCTCGTATTCATCATTCAAGCCGATTTTCTCTTTGACTTCTTCAAAATCAATGGGAAAGGTAAACCAAGCACCGACTAATTCTCCTTCATTGTATTTACCTAAGTTGGCAATATAGACTTGCATATCGTCCATGTGTTCACGTCCTTTCTTTGTAGAGATTCAAAAATCCCTACCGCACTTCGTTTGGTGTACCATTCCTTTGCGGAACATAAGAAAACCACTTATATTCCACAAAAGAACGGTTTTATTTAAGCACCAATAATGCGATTGAATAGCTCTAGTAAAATGTCTTTTACTCCAGCAGCGTTGAAGACTAAGCCAACCGCAATAATCGCAATAATTAAAAAGCCAATCAGTTTGCTAAACTCACGCTTGAAGCCAAGATACAAGCCAATCACAACGATTGCTAAAAGCACCAGTGATTGAGCATTTGATAGAAACCAGTTATAAAGGTTTTGTCCAAAATTCATAAAAATGTTCTCCTTTCTGTATGCAGTGAATTTGTATTTAAGTTATTTTTTTGTCGTTATCACGTCCTGTTCTTTTACCGACTGTTGCTTTAAAATCTGCTTGTGTCGGTCTGTCAGTTTCGCATGGTCGAGAATGTCTTTCACAACCTGCGTCTGGTTAATTTCATCAAGTGTAATAGCAACCTTTAAGGTCGGGGCGACTTGATGAGATAGCCAGTTTAGTGTCCTTTGGAAAGAGTAAGGCTCTGGTTTTGTGGTTAGCTTTAATCGTTCACGATTGTTTCCAATAAACCATGCCCATTCTTCATTGAGTTTCCAATCGGAACGTGCTTTTGAATCGTCCTTATCCACAAAGCGGATATACCGATTGATAATCTTAAAAGCTGTATGCTCTGGATTATCATAGACAAGTAAATCACGTACTGCATAATAGGCACGCTCATTTTTTAGTCGGATTTCAAAACGGTTTTTAACCTCTGCGTCTTCAATGGGAATATCATTTTTCTTGTACTGCTCATAGTCCTTTTCATAGATACAGAAATAGACTTCGCTTTGTAATGAACCGATATAAAGCGTGTTTCCCATACATTCCTTTTCATCTTTGCGTACCAGTTCGCCACTGCGATAGCTCTTGAAACTGCGGAACACCGAAATACACTCTTCCTGTAGGCATTTTTCCGTCAGTGTGGGAATATTCAAAATCCCTGTTTTATCGTTGATGGCAAGGTCAAGGCGTTTCATCACGCCACCAGCCACCAAAGCGTCCATAAAGAACTCATACCAGCTTCTTTGTTGTGCTAGAAGATAGCTTTCAAATTGTCTGCACCCACGACCTTTTAATTCCACCAGAACACCTTTGTCTATCTCATGAGAGCAGAGAACGAATATATCGCCTAAGGCATAATGTTCTGAATAAGAATAAAAGCCATAGTCTTCATGAAGAAAATAGGAAAGTTTCAATTGCAATATTTCTTCAACCACATGCTGTACGTCCATTGTGGGAAAGCGAATCCTTACATAGTCAAAGAGCATTTCAAGTGGGGCATCGGGATTGAAGCGTTCCAGAGTTTCCCAAAGGGATTGTTGCAACTCGTCTGATGGCTTAACCTTGCCAGTTTCAATGTCGCTAAGATATTGCCTTGTAATGCCTGTAGCAATAGCCAGTCGGTTTTGAGATAGCCCATAAGCCAACCGTTTTTCCTTTAAATGCTGTATCAAAGTTTGTTCATTCAGTTAAATCCCTCCAATTAAAAAAGGTATGTCAACTATTGAAGCTCATTTGACATACCACGAAATTTTCTAAACTCCTTGTAACCAAAGAATTTTCTGCTATTTTTTTGACTGTTTCCTGTCGATTTGTACCCCCCTGTTAGATACGGGGGGTTAGGTGCTGGCGTGGCTATCGCCACACCAGCCAGCAAGATCAGTCCACACCTGCGACTTTCGCTTCGCACGTCGCCTGCGTGGACTGTCTGCTGTTGGTTAGTTTTTTTATTTCCTCCAAAAAGTCATGACCTTTTGGTACTAAGGGAGTGTAAAATTCTGATATGACACTTGTTCCCACATCAACATAGCCACGACCTTTGATTTGTTTTAAGAAGAAATCTTTTTGTACATCACTGCCAAACATCATGCCATAGCCCATTTCAGACATTCTTCCAAGTGCCACTCTGAAATTAAACTGGTCACGGATTCCGTCGCCTAAATATTTTGCGTCTGGACGTTGACAAGCCAGTATTAAAAAGAAGCCAGCTTGACGACCTAACATGACAATCTGTTTGAGCTTGTTTAAGACTGCGGTATTTTCTTTATTTCCCAGCATTTCCATGAAAGCCACGTATTCATCAAAGATAAGAAAGTTTGCAGGAAGTCCTAAGTAGGCATAGTTCTCGCCAGTCTTATAGTTTTCCATCTCTTTCATAGCTTCACTTCGTGCCATCATTTCATCATAGAAACGGTCAATGCAGGAGAGCATATCTTCTTTTCTGTAGTAGACATTCCCCATCACAGAGCCTAAGTCGGCAAGGTCGGCGTTCTTTGGGTCAAGAATATAGAGCTTAGAATCTGTATAAAGCAAGGCTTCAATCAGTGTCAGTATAAAGTAAGTTTTACCGCCACCTGTACCACCAGCTATGAGCATGTGAGGGAGCTTGTCATATTCCCACCATACGTTTTCCATCAAGCGTAGTTTGCCATCTTTGGCTTGGACTTCATCAATAGAAATACGACTGGCGATGGTGTCATAGAGCAGGGTATATTCCACATAAGAATCTTTTAACTCTTTATCCGTCAGCTCACAGTACAATCCGCTTTCTAATTTCTTTTCCAAGTGTAGGAGCTGGTCTTGATATTTTCCTAGCGTGATTTCCACTCGCATCTGTATTAAACCATCTTTAAGGCGATAAAATATTTTGGGAAAGTAGGTTATCTTTTCCTTAGTACGACTGGACGAATCTTTGAAGAAGCCATCTGTTTTGACCTGTTCCGATTCATACCACTTGTTTTCAAGTACCATCTTAGCCAGCTTTTGACGGTGGTACAGTTGTTTTACTGTATCATATCTATATCTTTTGAATAGAAATGCCACCAGCAAGCAGACAAGAATTGCGACACTAACACTAATAACTAAATAGGGAATGTGAATCTTGTCTACTTGTGATAGGTTAAAGTCCTGCCAGTTAATCTGCTGGATTGTCTTCACATGAAACAGTCCGATAACCAGCAGGAAAATTGGCAGTAAGGACGCTACTGTAAAATGAAAGACTAAATCCTTGTCACTTGGGCGAATCCTTTTACCACGAATGCCAAACTGTTTCATGCGGGATTTCCTCCTTTCTCTCTAGTGGAAGTAGCATGACTATTTATCCGTGGCTGGCTCTTTTTTAGGTTGTGGCTGATTTTTAAAGGTACTGGAATCTTTCGTCAATACAATATCGTCTGCCTTGATATACCAGTCAACATCTGCCCCTCGGAAGGTAGCGGTAGCGACGGTATCTGCAACTGGATTGATGATTTCCACTTTTGCGTTATAGTCAAACTCTTTCAAAGGAACACTGGCAGGAATACTCACTTGAATCATACGTCCTTGCCCTTTGGATTTTAAATCATAGGTACGTTCTTTGATTTCATCTGAAACCGTACCGTCGTCATTTTGGATTCGTACTTCACGACGGAGTGCTGAAAACTTTAATTCTCCAAATGTAGCGTCTTTATCTAATACAATGCCATTAGGTAATCTCATCATTTTTCCTCTCTTTCTTTATTCTTTTATCATGTCGTCCGCATGTAAAAGGTAATTTGTGAATCCACGAGTACCAATTTTATAGCCCTCTGCGGTAATACGTGGATTGACTAACATTACACGTTCCTCAAAGCCGAAATGTTTTTCTCCAGCTTCAGCAGGAAGCACCACCACAATATCATCTGCTCTTTGAACGTCAGAATAGAGGTTGTAGCTTCGAGATAAGACAGTTAATTGTCCGTTGATTCTTCGCTGTTCTACTTTATCCTCGCCAGCAAATTCTAAATTGCCAAATGTTTTTTCCATGTTGGGAATCACAAATTTAAGTTCCATATTTTTACCTATCCTTTCTTTTTATTGTTTGATAAATCTTGTTTGTTTGATGGTCTTAAAGGGAGGGGAGCGACCTTTTGATTCTTGATTTTCTGTTTTCATAAGTTCACTTCCTTTCAAATATTGGGTAAAAAAATAGACACCTCATTTTTTGAAGTGTCTACCTATTAAATATTCAATTTTATTGGAAGTATCTTTGTATCTTCACTTTTCAAGGATAAATCGTCGTATCAAAGCTCATTCATAAGTAGTAAATTAGTAGTAAATTGAGTGGTTTTGACCTTGATAAAGTGTGATAAGTCCAGTGTTTATGCGGATAATTAGATTTTTATACTGTTTTTTCATATTAAAGATAATCTTTTTTTGATTGATGGTAGTCCCAGTTTGATTGATAAAATAGAGAATTTGAGTACAGAGAAAGGGTTATTTGTGAGCGTGGGGAACAATAAGTTTGTCACTCCTTCTAATAGTCAAATAAGTATAGAATTACAAATATCCTTAATTAGATCTAGTCCAATTGTAGATTGGTTCAACAGAGATTCTTATAGAACTTTTAACTCGCATAGTAGTCCTATAATCCGGAATGTAAAGCAAGTGGAATCTGCTGAAAATGTGTTTCGATTTATTGTAGAAGCCAAAAACAGTAATGTTACAAAGCAAAAAATTTTTTTAAAAGTTAATCAGAAACAGTTATACTCATCCAATAGTCCAGCTATATTAGATGAACTCTATGGTAATGATCGAATTATGGATGTTGAAGATGTATTACCAGAACAGTTGAAAAGAAGGTTGAGATTGAAAGTTGGAGAAAATTCTAGTAGCTTCAATAGTCGAATAGTCCAAAATTATTACTTTAGAAAACATAAAATACATTTTTTTATAGTTCAAGTTTTAGAAAAGTATTTACTGAATCTGATAGAATTTTTAGAAAAAAATGGAGAGCCAAGAAAAAGAATTTTCTCTATTATAAAAGAGTCAAATAGGGGGGATTTTAATAGATTGCGGGAAGTAGATTTATTTTACTTGCGGGAAGACTATATTTCAGAGCAATTTTTGAAAGATAAAATAGCCTTTTTGGAAAACATAGTAAATGATTTAAGAGACTGGGGTGAGAGGATAAAATATTTTGAAGGGAAAAGTAGTAGAGATACTCCATTTATTAATCGAGATGCTTTAAAGGCTCTTATTTCTAACTTTAAGAATTCGGAGGAATATGGATATTTCCAAGGTAACGCTTATAAAATTGAAGTATCTAGTTCTTCTTTGAGTAACAAAGATATAAATTTTAACTTCATAGAATTGCTTATGGTAGAATTTTCCGATTTATTCTCCGTTCAATTTGAAAATCTAAGCGACGGAGAGATTGTCTATTTTAACACGTTTTCTTCAATATTCATGGAAATAAGGAAAGCGAGTAAAGATGGGAGGGATTGTGTTCTGGTATTAGATGAGCCTGATTTGAACCTTCATCCAGAATGGTGTAGAAGATTTATTGATGATTGTATCACTCTTGTTAATAACTATTCAGCTGTGAATATTCAGTTTATTATAGCGACGCATTCTCCATATATGATTTCAGATGTTCCCAAAGAAAATGTTTTTTCTCTGGAAGAGAAAGAGAAGATGATAGTAATCAAAAGAGCAGAAAAAACTTTTGCTGCAAATATTATTGATATATTGTCAGATACATTCTTTTTGGACTACTCAATCGGGGAATTTGCTAGAAAAAAAATATTAAAACGTGATAAAGAGATTTATCAATATATTGATGATCCAGTTTTGAAGATACTAATTGAAAGAAGTATAGAAGATAGTGATTAAATTAGAATTACCTCAGGAACCACAAATAAAAGAAATTAATGCATGTTTCGAAAATTACTACAAGAGTTTATTAGAAAAATTATCTACGGGAGGAAATACGTATAGAATAATTCCAGAAATTTTGAAATTATGTGGCAATATGAATAATTTTAAATTATTGATAACTGATGAATGGTTTAATATAAAAAACAAATCAGACAGTTTATTGTTTGAGTATTATTTAGTAGGTAGATTTTATTTGGAGCTAAAAAAAATGAAAGCTTCGGATGAAAAGAAATATAGAATAGAGTGGGTTTCTAATATTCTGCAATGTACAACTCACTATCCCAAAATGGAAGAATTAATTGATTGTAATTATCTCTACTATAGGACTGCTAATTTTTCTAATTTTAAAAAAGAAAATAATAAGGTTTTTAGTAAATTTATAGAATTGAATGAAAAACTCGAAAAATTTTTAAATTATAAGCAGTTTAGAAAATTATATAGAGTAAGATTATGGGGGTTATACAGTTGCGAGGTTTGTCCGTATTGTAATTCAAACTCTATTGTTAACCATAGAAAATTTACGACTGCAGATATAGAGCATTTTTACCCTCAATCAATCTTTTCTCTATTTTGTGTATCAAAATTCAATTTAGTTCCATCTTGTAAAGATTGTAATCAACAGTTTAAAGGGTCAAAATACTTTCATTATAATCCTCGTTATTATGGGCTTGATGAATATTTTAAATTTAAATTTTCTGTCAGTACCTTTTCTGAGCAGACAATTGATAATTACTTATCACATTCTAGAGATATTGAAAAGGATAACATTATTTTAACAACAACATTATACACTAAAGATAAGTATGTTAAAAAAACATTATCAGATTTAGCTATTGAGATTCGATATAATGCTTTAACTAGTAATCTAGATGCTGTATTTGATTTCATACAGCACACTAGAAAGCTTAGAAATGGATCATTAAAACATTTAAAAGAGGTAGGAGATGAAAAATATATTTTTAAAACACATTTTTTATTAGATAGAGAAGTTTATAAAAATCGAACCTTTATGAATGTAGAAAACGGAAAATTTAAAGCAGATATAATTGATATGTTTCAGGATTACATAGGAGAGCTTTTGTAGATTTTGTTTTTGTTAATAACGTGGAAGAAATCGCCAAAGCAGGTATCAAGGCCATCATCCAGCCAGGTGGGTCCGTCCGTGACCAAGAGTCTATCGAAGCTGCGGATAAATATGGCTTGACCATGGTCTTTACAGGCGTGAGACATTTTAGACATTAAGAAGGTAAAGGGAAGAAAACAGTTTCTTTCCTTTTTTGCGTAAAAATGCGAAGTGAAACAAGATTAAAACGAACGTTTATGTTATAATGTTAGTAAATAATTCGCAAAAGAGGTTGAGAAATGAAACTGCTTGTTGTCGGTTCGGGTGGTCGTGAGCATGCGATTGCTAAAAAGTTACTTGAATCAAAAGACGTTGAAAAAGTATTTGTAGCTCCTGGAAATGACGGAATGACTCTGGATGGTTTGGAATTGGTAAATATCTCTATTTCCGAACATTCTAAATTGATTGAATTTGCAAAAGCCAACGATATTGCTTGGACCTTTATAGGGCCAGATGACGCCCTTGCGGCTGGTATCGTGGATGATTTCCATGCAGCTGGTCTCAAAGCCTTTGGTCCGACAAGATTGGCAGCGGAGCTGGAGTGGTCCAAGGATTTTGCCAAGGAAATCATGGTCAAATACGGCGTTCCGACAGCAGCCTATGGTACATTTTCAGATTTCGAGGCAGCTAAGGCTTATATCGAGGAGAAAGGCGCTCCAATCGTCGTCAAGGCGGATGGTTTGGCTCTTGGGAAAGGTGTTGTCGTTGCTGAGACAGTCGAGCAAGCAGTAGAAGCCGCTCACGAGATGCTTTTAGACAATAAATTTGGTGACTCAGGTGCGCGTGTAGTCATTGAGGAATTCCTTGAAGGAGAGGAATTTTCACTCTTTGCCTTTGTAAATGGGGACAAGTTCTACATCATGCCAACGGCTCAGGACCACAAACGTGCGTACGATGGGGACAAGGGCTCTAATACGGGAGGTATGGGTGCCTATGCACCAGTTCCACACTTGCCACATAGTGTAGTTGATACAGCGGTTGACACCATTGTCAAGCCAGTCCTCGAAGGGATGATTAAAGAAGGTCGCCCTTATCTGGGTGTTCTTTATGCAGGGCTTATCTTGACAGCTGATGGACCTAAGGTTATCGAGTTTAATGCTCGTTTCGGAGATCCTGAGACCCAGATTATCCTGCCTCGTTTGACATCTGACTTTGCCCAAAATATCACAGATATTCTGGATGGCAAGGAGCCAAACATCACCTGGACGGACAAGAGTGTGACTCTGGGTGTGGTTGTCGCATCAAACGGTTACCCACTGGCTTATGAGAAGGGTGTTGAGTTGCCAGCCAAGACAGAGGGTGATATCATCACCTACTATGCAGGGGCTAAGTTTGCGGAAAATAGCAGAGTCCTTCTGTCAAACGGCGGACGTGTTTATATGCTCGTCACCACCGCAGATACCGTCGAAGAAGCTCAAAACACCATCTACAGTCAACTCGCCCAACAAAAAACAGATGGCCTCTTCTACCGAACCGATATTGGGAGTAAGGCGATAAAAGATTAAAAGACACTAAATTTATCATGGCGAGCGAAAGCGAACCGAAGTAAGATAATAATCGCCGTGGTGAAAAGACCAGAACAGTATCTGTTCTGGTCTAGGGAAAATTTGAGACCTTAGGCTCAAATTTTAGGAATGAAACCGAAGGTTTGCTTCCGTCCCCCCCCCAAGACCATTATCAAAAAAGAATTAGCAAAAATTCACAAAATACGTTAATGGTCGCATAACTTGCGAGCGTTAGCGAACTAATATATAACAATCACTGCCGTTGTAAAAAAACGATTGGATGACAATCCAATCGTTCAGGGAAATTGGAAGACCTTGGGCTTCCAATTTAGGCATGAGCCCCCTTTGGTGGTTGCTTCCGTCCCTCACAACCTAAGGTGATTGTTGAAAAAGAGGAAAAAGGAGAAGAAATGAAACCCGTAATTTCTATTATCATGGGCTCAAAATCCGACTGGGCAACCATGCAAAAAACAGCAGAAGTCCTAGACCGCTTTGGTGTAGCCTACGAGAAGAAGGTTGTCTCTGCCCACCGCACTCCAGACCTCATGTTCAAGCATGCAGAAGAGGTCCGTAGCCGTGGGATCAAGGTCATTATTGCAGGTGCTGGAGGCGCAGCTCATTTGCCAGGTATGGTCGCAGCTAAAACAACCCTTCCAGTCATTGGTGTGCCTGTAAAATCGCGTGCCCTTAGTGGTGTGGACTCGCTCTACTCTATCGTCCAGATGCCAGGTGGAGTGCCTGTCGCAACTATGGCTATCGGTGAAGCAGGTGCGACCAACGCTGCCCTCTTTGCCCTTCGTCTCCTATCAGTAGAGGATCAGTCTATCGCGACAGCACTGGCAGATTTCGCAGAGGAGCAAGGAAAAATCGCAGAGGAGTCGACAAATGAGCTCATCTAAAACAATCGGAATTATCGGTGGCGGCCAGCTGGGTCAGATGATGGCTATCTCTGCTATCTACATGGGGCACAAGGTTATAGCGCTGGATCCTGCGGCAGATTGCCCGGCCTCTTGCGTGGCGGAAATCATCGTGGCGCCTTATAATGACGTGGATGCTCTGCGTCAGTTGGCTGAGCGTTGCGATGTCCTCACCTATGAGTTTGAAAATGTCGATGCTGACGGTTTGGATGCGGTTATCAAGGATGGACAACTCCCTCAAGGGACAGATCTGCTCCGCATTTCCCAAAATCGCATTTTTGAAAAGGACTTTCTTTCAAACAAGGCTCAAGTCACTGTAGCACCCTACAAGGTTGTGACTTCAAGTCAAGATTTGACAGATATCGATCTATCGAAAAACTATGTCCTTAAGACTGCGACTGGTGGCTACGATGGTCATGGGCAAAAGGTCATTCGTTCAGAAGCAGACTTGGAAGAAGCCTATGTACTAGCCGATTCAGCCGACTGCGTTTTGGAAGAATTTGTTAATTTTGACCTTGAAATTTCTGTCATCGTATCAGGAAATGGCAAGGACGTGACGGTTTTCCCCGTACAGGAAAATATCCACCGCAACAACATTCTTTCAAAAACCATTGTGCCAGCTCGTATTTCTGAGCGTTTAGCAGACAAGGCCAAAGCCATGGCAGTGAAGATTGCTGAACAGCTTAACTTATCTGGAACTCTCTGCGTGGAAATGTTTGCGACAGCTGATGACATCATTGTCAACGAAATTGCTCCACGCCCACATAACTCTGGTCACTACTCGATTGAAGCCTGCGACTTCTCCCAGTTTGACACCCATATTTTGGGTGTTCTCGGAGCACCGTTGCCAACTATCAAATTACATGCTCCAGCCGTTATGCTTAATGTCCTCGGCCAGCATGTCGAGGTTGCTGAAAAATATGTCGCAGAAAATCCAAGCGCCCACCTCCACATGTATGGTAAAATAGAAGCAAAGCACAATCGCAAGATGGGACATGTGACTTTGTTTAGTGATGTACCGGATAGTGTGGTTGAGTTTGGGAAAGGGATTGATTTTTAGGACAAGTCTATGATTCAAATCATCGTTAACGCTTTTGTTGAAAAGGATAAGACTGGAGCAGTTGTCGAAGTCTTGTATGCTAGTAGTGATCACGAAAAGGTAAAGGCTAAATATGAAGAGCTAGTTGCTCTATATCCTGAAAACTATTTAGCAATTTATGATTTACCATTGGATACCGATCTCAATGAATTACTACACTATCCATCTGTGTTTATTGGAAAAGAGGAGTTTTAGTAGAAATCTTGGTTTACCTAGATAACTTATTCCCAACAGCTTACGAAGAAAGGAAAAATTAACAACATGATCGACCGTTACTCTCGCCCTGAGATGGCGAATATTTGGAGTGAAGAAAATAAATACCGTGCTTGGCTTGAGGTGGAAATCTTGGCTGACGAGGCATGGGCTGAGTTGGGGGAAATCCCTAAGGAAGATGTAGCTTTGATTCGTGAAAAAGCGGACTTTGACATCGACCGTATTTTGGAGATTGAGCAGGAGACGCGTCACGATGTGGTGGCTTTCACGCGTGCAGTTTCTGAGACGCTTGGTGAAGAGCGTAAGTGGGTCCACTATGGTTTGACTTCTACCGACGTGGTGGATACGGCCTACGGTTATCTTTACAAGCAGGCCAACGACATCATCCGTCGTGACCTTGAAAACTTCACCAACATCATCGCTGATAAGGCTAAGGAGCACAAGTTTACCATCATGATGGGGCGTACCCACGGTGTGCACGCTGAGCCTACAACCTTTGGTCTGAAATTGGCGACTTGGTACAGCGAAATGAAGCGCAACATCGAGCGTTTCGAGCATGCGGCTGCTGGTGTGGAAGCTGGTAAGATTTCTGGTGCGGTTGGGAACTTTGCCAACATCCCACCATTCGTTGAGCAATATGTCTGCGATAAACTGGGTATTCGTGCCCAAGAAATCTCTACACAGGTGCTTCCTCGTGACCTTCACGCTGAGTACTTTGCAGTTCTTGCTAGCATTGCGACTTCTATCGAACGTATGGCGACTGAGATTCGTGGTTTGCAAAAATCAGAACAACGTGAAGTGGAAGAATTCTTTGCTAAAGGGCAAAAAGGTTCATCTGCAATGCCTCACAAACGCAACCCTATCGGTTCTGAGAACATGACAGGTCTAGCGCGTGTTATCCGTGGTCACATGATTACTGCCTATGAGAACGTAGCTCTCTGGCACGAACGTGATATCTCTCACTCATCAGCTGAGCGCATCATTACACCAGATACGACTATTTTGATTGACTACATGCTCAACCGTTTTGGAAATATTGTCAAGAATTTGACAGTCTTCCCAGAAAACATGATCCGCAACATGAACTCGACTTTTGGTTTGATTTTCAGTCAACGTGCTATGTTGACCTTGATTGAAAAAGGAATGACCCGTGAGCAAGCCTATGACTTGGTACAACCAAAAACAGCCTACTCTTGGGACAATCAAGTAGACTTTAAACCACTTCTTGAAGCAGATCCAGAAGTGACATCACGCCTCACACAAGAGGAAATCGACGAAATCTTCAACCCTCTTTACTACACTAAACGAGTGGATGATATCTTTGAACGTCTTGGTTTAGGATAATTAAAATAAAATCGAAGTTCTATTACTCTATTTACTGGAGTAGAAGAACTTCGATTTTTATTTTTTCTTCAAGTACTTTTGATAAAAATTACCTATATTTTAGTAAAATTTAAACAAATTTAGTCTATCTTAATTGACATATAGAAAATACATTTTTAATGTCATATAATAAGCATAGAAAAAGCCCAAGCAAGGCTCAGGCTTTCTTCTTAGTGATCACGGTCACATGAAATGAATTTAATCTTGTAGTAATCCGCTCGTTTATAAGTTTCGCTGTAAGCAAGAACTTGACCAGTAGACTCAAGCTTAGTAGTCTTGGTTTGTAAAACGGTTGGGAATTGTTCATCGACTCCGAGGACCGAAGCCGCATGTTCTGGAGTTGGAAATGCTATTTCATTGATTTCTTCAAAATGTTCATCATTCATGTGAATGTGGTAATCCAATTTGAAACGGTTATAGATTGAGCTATAATATTCAAGATTTGGATAATTTGCGTTGATATATTGTTCTGGGATGTAAGATGTATGGTAGATGTACACAACACCACCTGTTTCGCGTACGCGTTCAATCTTGTAGTAGAACTGATCTCCGCGTAGTCCAAGTTTTTCTAAGTAGCTTAGTTTATTTCCACGCTCAATAGAAAGGACGGTAACTTTATCATCTTTAGTTTCAAAAACTTCTACATCTGAAAACTCTACGAGTTTGTGTTTGCGTGCGCGTGAAACGAATGTACCCTTTCCTTGTTGACGGACAATATAGCCATCCTTGGCAAGGTCGTTTAAAGCGCGAACAACTGTGATAGAACTAACATCATACATTGCAATCAATTCAGCTTCAGTGTAGAATTTATCTCCACTGGCAAATTGACCAGAAATGATTTTGTTCTTTAACTCATCTTTAATATATTGATACTTTGGAATTGCCATATTTTCACCTCGATTTTCCTTCTCCGTTAAAGATTTTACCATAAAACTGGAAAGAATAGTAGCCTTTTGAATAAAAAAATTAGAATAATAGGCTATAAGGTTAATTTACATAGGAATAAATAGAAAAACCTACATTTTTATACATGGTGCTAAAATGTTGTTATGACTATAGATTACAAGATTTTTATAAGTTTTTTGTGTAAAATTTAGTGAAAAATGAAAAAAATTGTGAAAACCTATTGACAAATGTAAGATATTGAGATATATTTACTATATCAACAAATGAAAGCGTAAACTTTATTGTCAGAAGGTAAGAATATGACACGATTTGAGATACGGGATGATTTTTATCTCGATGGAAAATCATTTAAGATTTTATCTGGCGCCATTCATTATTTTAGGGTTCCTCCAGAAGATTGGTATCATTCGCTCTATAACTTGAAGGCTCTTGGTTTTAATACAGTAGAGACTTATGTGGCCTGGAATTTACACGAGCCTCGTGAGGGTGAGTTTCACTTTGAAGGAGCTCTGGATTTGGAGCGATTTCTTCAGACAGCACAAGATTTGGGTCTCTACGCTATCGTTCGTCCGTCACCCTTCATCTGTGCGGAGTGGGAATTCGGTGGCTTACCAGCCTGGCTCTTAACAAAGAATATGAGACTTCGTTCCTCAGATCCTGCTTATATTGAAGCTATCGGTCGCTACTATGACCAGCTCTTGTCACGATTGGTGCCACATTTGTTGGACAAGGGTGGCAATATCATCATGATGCAGGTTGAAAATGAGTATGGTTCTTATGGAGAAGATAAGGCTTATCTGAGAGCAATTCGACAGTTGATGGAAGAGCGTTGCGTAACCTGTCCTCTCTTTACATCAGATGGTCCATGGAGAGCTACTCTGAAAGCTGGAACCTTAATCGAAGATGACCTCTTTGTGACAGGGAACTTTGGTTCTAAGGCACCTTATAACTTTTCACAGATGCAGGAATTCTTTGATGAGCATGGTAAGAAATGGCCACTCATGTGTATGGAGTTCTGGGACGGCTGGTTCAATCGTTGGAAAGAACCGATTATCACACGGGATCCCAAAGAATTGGCAGATGCAGTTCGAGAGGTTTTGGAACAAGGTTCCATCAATCTTTACATGTTCCATGGTGGTACAAACTTTGGCTTCATGAATGGTTGCTCGGCTCGAGGAACCTTGGATTTGCCACAAGTTACATCTTATGATTACGATGCCCTTCTGGATGAAGAAGGAAATCCAACTGCCAAATATCTGGCAGTCAAGAAGATGATGGCAACACATTTTCCAGAGTATCCGCAGTTGGAACCACTCTACAAAGAGAGTATGGAGTTGGATGCTATTCCACTAGTTGAAAAAGTTTCCTTGTTTGAAACTTTGGATAGCTTGTCAAGTCCAGTAGAAAGCCTCTATCCTAAAAAGATGGAGGAGTTGGGACAAAGCTATGGCTATCTACTCTATCGAACAGAAACAAACTGGGATGCAGAAGAAGAAAGAATTCGTATCATTGACGGTCGAGATAGAGCTCAGCTTTATGTCGATGGTCAGTGGGTCGAAACCCAATATCAGACAGAAATTGGGGAAGATATTTTTTATCAAGGTAAAAAGAAAGCGCTATCTAGGTTAGATATCTTGGTAGAAAATATGGGACGTGTCAACTATGGACACAAGTTCTTAGCGGATACGCAACGTAAGGGAATTCGGACAGGGGTTTGTAAGGATTTGCACTTCTTACTAAACTGGAAACACTATCCACTCCCACTAGACAATCCTGAGAAAATTGATTTTTCAAAAGGATGGACAGAAGGACAACCAGCCTTTTATGCTTATGATTTTACAATCGAAGCGCCAAAAGATACTTACCTAGACTTGTCTGAGTTTGGTAAGGGAGTTGCCTTTGTCAATGGGCAGAATCTAGGACGTTTTTGGAACGTCGGCCCGACCCTCTCGCTTTATATCCCTCATAGCTACCTCAAGGAAGGTGCAAACCGCATTATTATCTTTGAGACAGAGGGTGAATATAAAGAAGAGATTCATTTAACTCGAAAACCTACACTAAAACATATAAAGGGGGAAAACTTATGACAATTGTAGGATGCCGTATCGATGGACGTTTGATCCACGGACAAGTAGCCAATCTTTGGGCTGGAAAACTAAATGTTTCACGTATTATGGTTGTAGATGACGAAGTTGTCAACAACGACGTTGAAAAGAGTGGTTTGAAACTTGCGACACCACCAGGTGTAAAATTGAGTATTTTGCCAATTGAAAAAGCGGCAGCCAATATTCTTGCTGGTAAATATGATAGCCAACGTCTCTTTATCGTGGCTCGTAAACCAGACCGCTTCCTTGGTTTGGTCGAAGCAGGTGTACCACTTGAAACTCTCAATGTTGGGAATATGTCTCAAACACCAGAAACTCGTGCCATTACACGTTCTATCAACGTAGTGGACAAGGATGTGGAAGATTTCCACAAATTGGCAGAAAAAGGTGTTAAACTTACTGCTCAAATGGTTCCAAATGATCCAATTTCAGACTTTTTGAGCTTATTAAAATAGGAAAAAATTTTTAGGAGGTCATTGTTATGATACAATGGTGGCAAATTTTACTTCTCACTTTGTACTCAGCTTATCAAATCTGTGATGAGTTGACGATCGTTTCATCTGCAGGTTCCCCTGTATTTGCTGGTTTCATTACTGGTTTGATTATGGGAGATGTGACTACTGGTCTGCTTATCGGTGGTAACTTGCAACTGTTCGTTCTTGGGGTTGGTACCTTCGGTGGTGCTTCTCGTATCGACGCAACTTCTGGTGCGGTTCTTGCGACAGCCTTCTCTGTTTCACAAGGAATTGATACAGCACTTGCGATCACAACAATCGCTGTGCCAGTAGCAGCTCTCTTGACTTACTTCGACGTTCTTGGTCGTATGACTACTACCTTCTTTGCTCACCGTGTGGATGCGGCAATCGAACGCTTTGATTACAAAGGTATTGAACGTAACTACCTACTTGGTGCGATTCCTTGGGCTTTATCTCGTGCCCTTCCAGTCTTCTTCGCGCTTGCATTTGGTGGTGAATTTGTACAACACGTAGTAGACTTCGTTACAAAATACCAGTGGGTTGCAGATGGTTTGACACTTGCAGGACGTATGCTTCCAGGTCTTGGATTTGCAATCTTGCTTCGTTACCTTCCAGTTAAACGTAACCTTCACTACCTTGCAATGGGATTTGGTTTGACAGCTATGTTGACTGTTCTTTACTCATATGTAACAGGTCTTGGTGGCGCTGTTGCTGGTATCGTAGGTACTCTACCGAAAGATGTTGCTGAAAAAATTGGTTTCGTGAACAACTTCAAAGGTTTGTCTATGATTGGTATCTCTATCGTAGGTATCTTCCTTGCAGTGCTTCACTTCAAAAATAGCCAAAAAGTAGCTGTAGCAGAACCTTCTACACCATCAGAAAGTGGGGAAATCGAAGATGACGAATTCTAATTACAAACTTACAAAAGAAGATTTTAATCAAATCAACAAACGTAGCTTGTTTACTTTCCAATTGGGTTGGAACTACGAACGTATGCAAGCTTCTGGTTACCTTTACATGATCTTGCCTCAATTGCGTAAAATGTATGGGGATGGAACTCCTGAATTGAAAGAAATGATGAAAGTTCATACTCAATTCTTCAATACTTCACCATTCTTCCACACCATTATCGCTGGTTTTGACCTTGCCATGGAAGAAAAAGATGGTGTGGGTTCAAAAGACGCCGTTAATGGTATCAAGACAGGTTTGATGGGACCATTCGCTCCTCTTGGAGATACAATCTTTGGTTCACTTGTACCTGCGATCATGGGATCTATCGCAGCAACTATGGCTATCGGTGGTCAACCTTGGGGTATCTTCCTTTGGATTGCAGTTGCAGTAGCGTATGATATCTTCCGTTGGAAACAGTTGGAATTTGCCTACAAAGAAGGGGTTAACCTTATCAACAATATGCAAAGTACCTTGACAGCTTTGATTGACGCTGCATCTGTACTTGGTGTCTTCATGATGGGTGCTCTTGTAGCAACAATGATCAACTTTGAAATTTCTTACAAGTTGCCAATCGGTGAAAAGATGATTGATTTCCAAGACATCTTGAACCAAATCTTCCCACGTTTGCTTCCAGCAATCTTTACTGCCTTTATCTTCTGGTTGCTTGGTAAGAAAGGTATGACCTCTACTAAAGCTATCGGTATCATTATCGCTCTTGCAGTAGGTCTTTCTGCCTTTGGTAAATTTGTACTTGGAATGGGCGCATAATTTATGGCTAAATCATTAATTTTGGTGAGTCATGGTCGCTTCTGTGAAGAACTTAAAGGTAGCACTGAAATGATCATGGGTCCACAAGACAATATTCATGCAGTGGCTCTTCTTCCAGAAGATGGCCCAGAAGAATTTACTGCAAAATTTGAAGCAGCTATTGAAGGTTTGGATGATTTCCTAGTCTTTGCGGATCTTCTCGGTGGAACACCATGTAACGTGGTAAGCCGTTTGATTATGGAAGGTCGTGACATCGAACTTTACGCAGGGATGAATCTTCCAATGGTGATTGAATTTATCAATGCGAGCCTTACAGGTGCAGATGCGGACTATAAGAACCGTGCTGCAGAAAGCATTGTGAAAGTTAATGACCTGTTAGCTGGCTTCGATGATGACGAAGATGAATAATACTCTTCGAAAATCAAATTCAAACTACGTCAACGTCGCCTTGCCGTAGGTATATGTTACTGACTTCGTCAGTTCTATCTGAAACCTCAAAACAGTGTTTTGAGCTGACTTCGTCAGTTCTATCTACAACCTCAAAGCAGTGCTTTGAGCAGCCTGCGGCTAGTTTCCTAGTTTGCTCTTTGATTTTCATTGAGTATACGATGTGACAACGTGAAAATCGTTAGAGCATTTTATATAGAATATACATGGGAATGGGGCTTACTCCCATTCCCATATTTAATAGAAAAAGAGGAACTCAATGCTACATTATACAAAAGAAGATTTGCTCGAATTGGGTGCAGAAATCACTACACGTGAAATCTACCAACAACCAGATGTATGGAGAGAAGCTTTTGAATCTTATCAAGCAAAACGTGAAGAAATTGCAGCCTTCCTGCAAGAGATTGCGGATAAACATGACTATATCAAGGTTATTTTGACAGGTGCTGGGACTTCTGCTTATGTGGGAGATACCTTGGTGCCTTACTTTAAGGAAGTCTATGACGAACGCAAATGGAATTTCAATGCTATTGCGACAACAGATATCGTTGCCAATCCAGAAACTTATTTGAAAAAAGATGTGGCAACTGTCCTTGTATCCTTTGCTCGTAGTGGGAACTCGCCTGAAAGTGTGGCGACTGTTGATTTGGCCAAGGCCTTGGTAGATGAGCTTTACCAAGTGACGATTACTTGTGCAGCAGATGGTAAATTGGCTCTTCAAGCTCATGGAGATGACCGCAATCTCTTGCTCTTGCAACCAGCTGCTTCTAATGATGCTGGCTTTGCCATGACCTCTAGCTTTACGTCTATGATGTTGACAGCTCTCTTAGTCTTTGATCCTACAGAATTTGCTGTTAAGTCTGAACGTTTTGAAGTTGTATCTAGTCTTGCCCGTAAAATTCTAGACAATGCAGAAGATGTCAAAGAACTTGTTGACCTAGACTTTAACCGTGTCATCTATCTAGGCGCTGGTCCTTTCTTTGGACTTGCTCATGAAGCTCAGCTCAAGATTTTGGAACTGACTGCTGGTCAAGTTGCGACTATGTATGAAAGCCCAGTCGGCTTCCGTCACGGTCCAAAATCACTGATCAACGAAGATACAGTTGTCTTGGTCTTTGGTACAACAACAGACTACACTCGCAAGTACGACTTGGATTTGGTTCGTGAAGTTGCTGGTGACCAGATTGCTCGCCGTGTTGTGCTTTTGAGTGATCAAGCCTTTGGTCTTGCAAATGTCAAAGAAGTGGCCCTTGGTTGTGGCGGTGTCTTGAATGATATTTACCGTGTCTTCCCTTACATCGTTTATGCCCAACTCTTTGCCCTATTGACTTCACTCAAGGTAGAAAACAAACCAGATACACCGTCTCCTACAGGTACAGTAAACCGTGTGGTACAAGGTGTTATCATCCACGAATATCAAAAGTAAGACAGTGTTTATGAATTCTTGACAAGAGAATTTGTAAACTATCAGATAAACCATAGATTGTCAGTAGGCTTTCTATGGTTTGTTTGCTTGAGAGAAATAGTAAAAGGAGAACAGAATGAAAGCATACACAGAGCGTGTATTTGGAAATGTTGAGGGCAAGGATGTCTTGGCCTATCGTTTTGAGACAGACGGTGGCTACCAGCTTGAGGTTATGACTTATGGTGCGACCATCTTGCGCTATGTCACGCCTGACAAGGCTGGAAATTTTGCCAATGTAATCTTGGGATTTGATGACTTTGATAGCTATGTAGGCAATAGTCCCAAGCATGGAGCTAGTGTAGGTCCTGTGGCAGGTCGTATTGCTGGCGCGACCTTTGAGCTTAATGGCAAGACCTATGACCTTGAAGTCAACAATGCTAGCAACTGCAACCACAGTGGTTCAACTGGTTGGGATTCCAGCTTGTTTGAACTAGTTGAAGTGAGCGACCATGGCTTGACCCTCTACACAGAGCGTACAGATGGGATAGGAGGATTTCCAGGAAATCTCAAGATCTGGATTAGTTACCACTTGGAAGAAACTGGTGCCTATGAAATCAGCTACAAGGTAACAACAGATCAGGATACGCTGGTCAATCCAACCAACCACAGCTATTTCAACTTGTCTGGTGATTTCACGCAGACCATTGACCGTCATGTCTTCCAACTAAACACAGAGGGCATTTACCCAATCGCTCCTGACGGTGTTCCGGCCAAAACTCCAGATGCTACTCGTGATGTGGTTAAACACCTCTACAATGGTGCTTTGTTGAAAGATATCTTTGCAGAAGAAGATGAGCAAATCCAGCTGGTATCTGGTTTGGATCACCCATTTGCCCTTCCTGCAGGCCATGACAATGCTGGTTTCCTTTATGACCAAAATTCGGGTCGCTTCCTGCTTTTCAAGACAGAGGCTCCTTGTTTTGTGGTCTACACAGCAAACTTTGTGGATGAGAGTGTACTTGTGGCTGGCAAACCAATGGTACAGCACAATGGGATTGCCCTTGAAGCGCAAGTTTTACCAGATGCCATTCACAGTGACCTTAAAGACCAAGTCATTCTCAAAGCTGGTCAAACCTTCACTAGTAAGACACGTTATGAGCTTGTTGTGAAATAAAAGGATAGGAATTTCTACTTTTTGGGGAATAGTATTTACCTTATAACATTAGTAGAAATGGGCAAAGAATAGGAAAATATGATATAATTTAATATTGAAAATACCTGTCCTATCCAAAGGATAAAAGGAGAAAAAAATGAAGAAAATTGTATTTGCTAGCGCCTTGGCTTTGACTTTAGCTGGAGCAGTTTTGACAAATGATGTTTTTGCCAATGACAGACTAGTAGCAACACAATCTGCAGATGGTAGAAATGAAAATGTCTTGAGTTCAGAAGTGCTTAACCCTGCTAGTGGCAATGTTTTGGTTGGATTAAAGGGAGAATTTTTGACTCCAGACCAACAAGCTATCTTAGATGCCATCAATGCTATCCGTAAAGAGGCAGCTGACGAAGGTTTGGTAGATAAGTATGTCCCTATCAAATGGTCGACTGACCTAGAAAAGGCAGCTTTTGCCAGAGCTGCAGAAGCTTCTGTAACTATGGATCATACTCGTCTTTCTGGTAAAGAAATCTGGAGTGCCTTCCCATCTGGAAATAGTATAATGGGTGAGAACTTAGCATGGAATTATGATGGTTTCTTAAGAGCTATTGAGCAATGGCGCGCTGAAAAAACAGATTATATCAAGAAAAAGAATAGTGGTTCAGACAAAGGGAAATCTGGTCATTATGAGGCATTAATTAATCCGAAAATTACACATATGGGGTTTGCTGCCTTTAAAAACCCAAGTAATGTTAATAAAGTAATCACGATTGCCCAGACTCTAGGAAATGATGCTTCTTCAGAGGAATTAGTAGGTAGTTATGGACCTGCTATCCAGTATGTAGAAGTAGCTGGGTCAAATTTGTCCACAGTTAAAAGTAAAGCTACAGTTTTAGAGAAACCACTTAAAGAATTTAGAAATACTAGCTCAGATCAATCTGGTTGGGTGAAATCAGATGGTAAATGGTATTTTTACGAATCTGGTGATTTGAAGACTGGATGGGTAAAATCAGATGATAAATGGTATTATTTGGATGATTTAGGTGTCATGCAGACAGGATTTGTAAAAGTGGATGGTAGCTGGTATTACTTGAGTAGCTCAGGTGCTATGTTTACAGGCTGGGGTACAGATGGTAGCAGATGGTTCTACTTCGATGGCTCAGGAGCTATGAAAACAGGTTGGTACAAGGAAAATGGTACGTGGTATTACCTTGATGAAGCCGGTATCATGAAGACAGGCTGGTTTAAAGTAGGAGAACATTGGTACTATGCAAATGGTTCAGGAGCCTTGGCAGTCAGCACAACAACACCTGACGGTTATAAAGTAAATGGCAATGGTGAATGGGTAAACTAGACAACTAGTGAACAAAAAGTCTGTTTCAACAGCTTTTTACAACAAAGTTATAAAATGATGTAACCTTAAAATGGGGAAGGCTAGTTTGCCTTCTCCATTTTCTTGAAAGTTATATACAAAAAATCTACAATGCCTACCTACGTAGCACAGATGATTTCAGAGAATCGATTTATAAATCATAAGAAAGCTCCCTCAAGCTATCCTACTAAGTCAGTCTATCTTGCAGATGGTCGGTCTTTGTGATAGAATAGCATAAAGTCCTTTTGAGGGGGAACTTGCTAGGAAATCCCCAAGCATTGTAACGGATTAACTACCCTCGCCTTTTTGTGAGGGTGGTTTTTCGTTTGTAAGTAGAAAATAATAGAGAAAGAGTGTATAGCATGTCGAGAATTATCACTATCCATCCAGCCAAGGAAACCCATCGCTACGGTTTTGAGAGCACTCAGGCCTATCGCGCTCGCATAGCCCGACATCTGGGTCTGGAGTATGTCCACATAGTGTCAAGCCCTCAGCTTCGTCCTGACTGGAAGAAAGACTTGATCAAGTTAGGATTTTTAGAAAAAGAACTGCTCTGCGTTCCTCATAGCTTTTCAGATATGGGGCATGCTGACTTGACAGTGAGACCAGAAAGCCTAACACTAGCAGACGGAGATCAGGTCGAGCTCAATGAGGACGGTTTTGTCGCCTCTGTTACCCTTGGAGATGGCTCTGGAAGATATTACTATACCAAGGGACCTTTCTTGTTTGAAGATTTCAAGGAAAAGGAACTTCGTTGGTATCATGAAAATGGAGAACTGGCTCTGGAAGGACGCTTTATCGATCCCTTTAAAGAACCCTCTCCTGTCACCATCTTTTATCCAGAGTATATCTACCGCATTGAGGGAGAAATTTGTTCTGAAGAGGACTTGCTGGTCAAGTTCCTAGCTAGATGGGCTCAGCAAACTGACCTCTTTATTCGTGACCAACAAATCGTACCCAAGCCCAGCCTCTGGCGTTACATGGAAAACACGGACAAAAATTACTATGAAGTCGTCCATGAAAATATCATGCGAGACTTGCGCCTCGCCAATCTACGCAAGGCAAACAGATATCTAGTTGCCAGTGAAAAGTTGACAGAAAGCTTGGCGCAAGAAGGCTACCAGACAAGATTCCTGCCACCTATGTTTACAGAAAAATTAGGTCAGCTAAGAAAAATCGGACCTGTTTTGAACTATTGCTTAGTGGGTCATATGGGAGAAGGCAAGAACGTTGAATTTGTCATTGAATCCTTTATCGAACTCTACAAACGTGGCTCCAAGGCCCAAATTACCTTTTATGGTGGAACAGAGGAACGCCTAGAAGAACTGCGCAATCGCTACGACCTGCCACCAACTATTCACTTCAAAGGCATTGTAGATGAGGTTCCGTACCACCTCCACCAGTGCTACCTGTCGGCTAGTTTTACAGAATTATTTGCCAACGCCTGTGTTGAAGCCTTGAGTCAAGGTTTGTTAGCCTTATTATCAGATGTGGAGATTGCCCATCGCTTCTATGCCGGTCAGTCAGATGCCATCCGCCTTTTCCGGAATAAGGCACAATTGATTCAAATGATAGAAGAGATGGAGCAAGCGGACTATCGCCAATCAAATGCAGAAAATATTGCCCTAGCCGCCCACTATTCACTAGGGACAGTAGCCCAAAGCTACCGAGAACTATTGGATAGGAACTTCTAGGATGTTGGGAATTCTAGTCACCCTATCGCTTTATTTCTGCTTGATTTCCTGGATTGCCTATCGGAAAAAAGGGAGCGAAGAGGACTATTATCAGGTTAAGAAAGCTGTTCCTGTGACCGTTTTGGCCTTCTCGGTCTTTGCGACCTTGCTCAGTCCCATTTCCTTCCTGACCCTGGTGGGGAATGCCTATACAGGCAGGTCCTATCTATGGTTTGCCCAGTGTGGAATCTTTCTAGCCATTCCCCTCGCCCACCGCTACTTTTTGCCTCTCTATCAAAAGGGGAACTACGAGACGGCCTATCATCTTTTAGAAGATAAGTTTCAATCGTCTGGCATTCGTTCACTGGCTTCAGGTCTTTTTATCCTCTACCAGTTGGGGCGAATAGCGGTTGTGACCTACTTGTTGTCACAGGCCCTAGAGCCCTTTATCCCTATCAATCAGCTGGTCTTGTCAGCTTTACTCCTTCTCTTGACGGTTTATTATTTGGCAAGAGGAGGTCTCTTGGTTGTCCTGTGGACAGATTTCTTTCAGGGCTTGGTCCTGCTGGCTATATTGGCCCTCTTTCTACCAAGAATTGCCCAATCTGGTCTAGTCGTCAATAGCAGTCAGCAGCTATCTCACTTTGCAGAGACCTTGGATGGGCAGACGGTCTTGATCTTGGTTGCAGGAGCTGGCTTTAGTAGCCTGTTTTCCTATGTTTCTTCGCAAGACATCGTCCAACGTTTTAACAGCAAAATGGGGAGTCGGAAGATAGGAAAAATTTTATGGCTACAGGGGCTCTTGTCCTTTGGAATTGCCAGTTTACTGTATCTGATTGGAGGCTTGATTCGTCAGGAAAATTTCGCCACCACATCTACCAATCCCGTTCTCATTGCTTATGCTCGGGAAGGCCTGGCACCTTGGTTTGGCAGTTTCATCATGCTAGCTCTCTTAGCAGCGGGCCAATCCACGGTTTCATCCAGTATGAATGCAATCGTGACCTGCTTGAAGTTGGATTTCGCCTGGTCAAATATTCGCTGGTCGCCAAGCCTCCTGTCCTTTGTCATAGCAGGCCTGTCTTGGCTTCTCTGTCTCTTACTCATGAATGCAGAAATTTACTCTATCTACGAATGGATTAACGGCTTTATGGGTCTGACACTAGGTGTGATTGGTGGTTTGTACCTTTTGATCTTACTCCTAAAAAGACCGAGTTTACAACTAGCCAAAATCTATCTGGTCTTTAGTCTAGGGGCCTTGGTCCTCTATCATTACAGTGGCCTCTTTGCCAACCCAAATCCTTGGTTAAATAGCATTATCACCACCCTATCTGCACTGTTTATCTCATTTCTAGGAAGACTATATGAAAGCAACATCTAAACCCATAGCCGTCATTTTAATCCGTTCAGGTTCACGCGGCTTAGTGGATAAAAATATCAAACCTCTTGCAGGCAAACCTTTGGTTTTCTACACCATAGAAGTCGCTCTCGCCTCCAAACTATTTAGTGAAATCTGGGTCTCCTCAGACTCACTAGCCTATCTGGAACTTTGTCGTCAAGCCTATCCAGAGATTCATTGTGTCCACAGACCAAAAGAACTGGCCTTGGCAACAACCTCTAGCTTAGAAACCCTACGAGACTTTTTACAGCCCTTTGAGGAAGAGCAGGTCTTCGTGAATTTGCAGGTGACCTCACCTCTGAGAGAAGTAGAGCACCTCATAGAGTCCTATCAGCTCTACTGTCAGTCTGGCGCCGACCATCTGATTTCCTGTGTCAAGGCAGATAAGAGTCGTAGTCTTTTCTTACAGATGGAGGAGTCAGCTTTTATCCGTCCGCCTCAGGTATCCAAGCACTATGCTCGGCAAAAAGAGCCTGTCTATTACTATCCCAACGGTAGTATCTGGATTTCTCGCAAGGACCGTTACCTACGAGATGAGACCTTTTACACAGACAAGACAGTAGCCTATGAAATGCCCAAACTCTATTCTTATGATATCGACGATGCCTTGGATTTTGAAGTCGTTGAGACCTTGCTGCACCATCACCACCTAGGAGAATCAAATAGATGAAACACCTCATCATTGCCACAACGCCCTTGCAGGCTAAAATAGCTCAGCATATTAAGGGACTCTATCCTGATCAGAACTTTGTCAGCCTCTATGTTAGTCCTGTCAAAAATGCCCGTCATGAATATTATGCTCAGGAATTTGACCATGTTCACTATCCACAGACGGCAGAGGACTTGGCTCAGATTTGTCAGGAGCTGGCTGGAAATTATGACACTATCTTTTATGCCAGTTTTGACAATAGCTTGATTCTGGACTTGATTGCTAGTTCGACCTACCAGCACCTTATGAGTTTCGATGATGGTTATGCGGATATTTACCCCTTGGGCATGTATGCCCGGCCTCTCCATCCCAGTCAGGTTGGCTCCTTGGGCTTGAGCAGAGATGACTTGATTGAGCGGACGGAAAAGCACTATACCCTCTATCGCAGTGACTACCATGTCGTAGCGAGAGAAAAGCTAGTCTATTTGGAGCATTTTTTTGACCTGCCCCAAGCACCCGTTTCAAATGGCAAGACAGTCAAGGTCCTGCTGGGCCAAAAGTTCTCGGAAGAGGACGACCAGATTTCCATCCGTTTTATCAGTACCTATGCCAAGGCCTTGGCCATTGACCTCTATCTACCCCATCCCAAGGAGACTTTCACTATACCAGATGTGACTTACTTGGAGACGGAGCTAATCTTTGAAGATGTCCTAGCCCAGCTCTTTCAAGAATACGAGTTCGTTCATGTCTATCACTTCACCTCATCAGTCAGCCTCCACTTACAAGACCTGCCGAATGTAATTATCACAGGCATTTCCCTCCCCTACTACGAGGACCGTCAAAAAGAATTGCGACGATTAGGTTGTCAGTTTGAAAGGGTTTCACTTGGCTGGTAGCATAAATGTATATTTTTAAACATGTGATTCCATACGTCTGTATGGATTTTTTATATTTCAATATACTATAAATAAGTGGTTTGAGTCATCAAAAAAATTGAGCAATATTCTTGTTTTGGAAGATGAAAATTGTTAAAATAAGAACGATGGGTTTTTATGAGTGGCAGTTGTTTATATATAATATGATAACTCATAGAGTCCGTAAAAATAACAGTAAAGGATACTAAGGATGTTTATAAATAAAAAAGAAAAATTTTCCATTCGTAAGTTTAAAGACGGTCGTTCAGACTCAGTCAAAATCGGTACAGTTGCTCTGATTGTTGGTGCAGCCCTTGCAATGGCAGGACAAACCCAGACTGTAGAAGCGGCTGTAAAAGATAATGGAGATAACACATCAACGATTTCGAATGATAAGGGTAAGATTACTGTAGATACAGCGAACATCACAAATGAGGCTGAAGGAACAACTGCTTCAACTGATCCAACTGATAATGGAACAAATACAATCACTAAAACAGGAAAAGTAGACTACAAATATGTAACTGCTGAGGGAAACACTGTATTAGAAGAAAACAAAAACCAAAACTCTGGTGCTGATAAAACAATCGAAACACCATACGATGTATACGGTAAATCAGGAGAAGTTTTCAAAGGAACTACAGGTGGCGAAGCAGAAGATAGCGACCTAGATAACGCTAAAGAAACTGGTAAGAAAGAAACTATCGAAAAAGATGGAAAAACTTACCACCTAATCGGAGAGCCTAAGGTTGAAACAACTGGAGATGGTGCTGGAGTTTACTCTGATACCACTCTAGGTGATGTAACTGCTAAACTGACTCCAGAAGGATTAAGTAATGCGGAAGGGAAAATCACTTATGGTACAGTAAAAGCTGGTGGAAAAGCTTGGATCGTTGAACAAACTGGAAAAGGAACATATGGTAAATATGTACAAGCCGATTCAGGTGCAATCACTTCTGATGATAAACTGAAAGAAGCTTTCACAGCTGGAGAAGCTGCAGCAAAAGACTTCACTTCAGCTAATGTAACTGCTGACGGTGGAATCAAAGAAGGAGACTATGTTTTCGTTCTTGAGAAAAACACGTATGTAACTGTGAAAAATGCAAGTCCTGAAATTACAGGGGTGGTACCATTATCACCTAAGGATAATATTGCAGATGATGAAGAAGGTGGTGGTGCTAGTATAGATAGAACATATGCAATGGTTCAAAAATTTAAAGCAGCTCCAGATACTGCAACAGGAGAAGCAAACAGAACTTTTGTAAAAAACTATCTTGCTTATCTTCAAGAAAAAGGGTTGGAAGATAACACCCTTAATTTCAAACGATATATCTCTGTCGGAATAGCTGCAAAAGGTGGGGAGAAAAAGGCGATCAAGGCTGATACTGGAGACCAAGTTGATGATAAAGGTAGACCTACAACGGATGTAACAGCTAATTTTGATGAAGTTTATGAAAATAGTACAAGTAAATTTGGTCATGATATTAATCTTAATCTTGGCACTTTTACTCCAGAGATTGAAGAATATTCTTACCGTGATGAAATTACTCCACTTCGTGCATACCGTTTAGCAAGTGGTACTACAACAATCACTTACACATATGCAGAAGAAAAAACTCGTGAAATCGAGAAAAAAGGTTCTGTAGTAGTTAACTACCAAACAGAAGACGGAACAGAATTAAAAGCTCCTTACACTGATACTCCTGAAACAGTAGCTGAAGTAGTGACTGAGAAATACTATGTTGATGCTGATGGACAAGAAGTAGTAGTAGAAGATAAAACTGTTAGAACGCCTAAAAACGTAGCCTACAACACTAAAAAAAGTGCAGATGAAAAACCAGAAAAACTGACAGATGCACAAGGAAATGTTTACTACCTTAAAGCAGATGCTACTAAAACAGCTGTAAATGATGTAGAAAAAGACGCTCCAGCTGAAGAAGGTACAGTAGTAGAAGGTGTTACAAAAGTAACTTACATCTATGAAAAAGCTGGATCAGTCATCGTCAACTACAAAACAGAAGATGGAACTCCACTTACAGGAACAGTAGTTGGAGATGAAAGCAAAACTGTAGCTTCAGGTACGAAAGATGTTGATAACGGTAAACCAGGTACAGCTTACAACACTGCAGATAACGGAATGAAACCAGAACGTATTAAAACTGCGGAAGGAAAAGTTTACCAACTGGTTCCAGAATCAACTGAAGGTGAACCAGAAGGTGAAGTAGAATCAGGTGTAACTAAAGAAGTAACATACGTTTATAAAGAAGTTAAAGGTAACGTAGTTGTTAAGTATGAAGATACTGAAGGTAACACACTTGCTGAAGACGAAAAAGATGAAACAGATGCTTCTCTAAATGTTAAATACGATACAGCAGACCACAAAAAAGCTGAAATCACTAAAGATGGTGTTAAATATTACTTAACAGCTAAAGAATTGAAAGATGATTCTAAACCAGCTACTGGAGATGTTGTTGAAGGTACAACTACAGTAACTTATGTTTATGAAAAAGCTGGACAAGTAGTCGTTAATTACCAAACAGAAGATGGAACTCCATTAGTAGGTGTTGACGCGGATGGTGCAAACGTTGCTTCAGGTGCTAAAGACACTGTAGATGGAAAACCAGGATCTGATTACACAACTGCAGACAACGGAATGAAACCAACTCGTATCACAACTGCAGAAGGAAAAGTATACGAGCTAGTTCCAACAGCAACTAAAGGTGACGAAACTGGTAAAGTTGTTGCTGGAGAAACTAAAGAAGTAACATACGTTTATAAAGAAGTAACTGGTGATGTAGTCGTTCACTACGTTGATACAGAAGGCAACGTAATCGCTGATGATAAAGAAGATACAAAAGGTGCTTCTCTAAACGCTAAATACGATACAACTGACAACAAACCAGAGAAAATCGAAAAAGACGGAACTGTTTACTACTTAACAGAAAAAGCTGTCAAAGACGATTCTAAACCAGAAAACGGAGACGTAGTAGAAGGTAAGACTGAAGTAACTTACGTTTACGAAAAAGCAGGACAAGTAGTTGTTCACTACACTGATGAAAAAGGTAACACTATTCAAGTGGATGCTGTTGATACCAAAGACGGCAAACCAAACGCTGACTACAACACTGCTGATAACGACATGAAACCAAACCGTATCACTACTCCAGAAGGAAAAGTATACGAATTAATCCCTCAATCAACTAAAGGTGATGAAACAGGTAAAGTTAAAGCTGGAGAAACTACAGAAGTAACTTACGTCTACAAAGAAATCACTGGTAATGTAGTCGTTCACTATGTTGATACAGAAGGAAACACATTAGCTGAAGATACGAAAGATGTAGAAAATGGATCACTAAGTGATAAATATGACACAACTGATAACAAACCAGCTAAACTTGAAAAAGATGGTACTGTTTACTACTTAACAGCTAAAGAATTGAAAGACGGTTCTAAGCCAGAAAACGGTGCGGTTGTAGAAGGAACTACAGAAATCACTTATGTATACGAAAAAGCAGGAAACGTTCTTGTTCATTACGTAGACGAAGCTGGAAACACTCTTCAAGCAGATGCTGTTGATACTAAAGACGGTCAACCAGGAGCTAAATACGATACTTCTGATAAGGACATGAAACCAACTCGTATCACAACTCCAGAAGGTAAAGTATACGAATTAGTCCCAGCATCAACTAAAGGTAACGAAACTGGTGATGTTGAAGCAGGTAAGACGACAGAAGTGACTTATGTTTACAAAGAGGTTAAAGGAAACGTAGTCGTTCACTACACTGATGAAGCGGGTAACACAATCGCTGAAGACGTTAAAGATACGACTGACGGATCAGTAAGCTCAGCTTATGACACAAGTGACAACAAACCAGCAACTATCACTACTAAAGATGGTAAAGTCTACGTACTTGTACCAACTTCAACTAAGGGTGAAGAATCTGGTAAAGTAACCGAAGGAACTACAGAAGTAACTTACGTTTATAAAGATGCCAAAGAAGAAGCTTCTAAAGCAATCGATAAAGCTTTGTCTGAAAAAGAAAGTAAGATCAAAGAAAATCCTGAGTTAACAAACGAAGAGAAAGAAAAAGCGATTGAAGAAGCTAAGAAAACAGCTGAACAAGCTAAGAAGGCATTGGAAGAAGCGAAAACTCCTGAAGATGTAGAAAAATCTACTACAAAAGGTAAAGAAGAAGTAGAGAAAACTCCTGTTACTCCAGAAGACAAACCAAAAGCGAAAGAAGCGATTGATAAAGCTCTAGAAGAAAAAGTGAAGAAGATTGATGAAAATCCAAACTTGACTCCAGAGCAAAAAGAAAAAGCTAAAGAAGAAGCTAAGAAAGATGCTGAAGAAGCTAAGAAAGCCATCGACAAAGCACCTTCTAAAGAAGAAGTAGAAAAAGCTAAAGAGAATGGTAAGAAAGAAGTTGAGAAAGATACTCCAACTCCAGACAAACCATCAACTCCGTCAGAAAATGATAAGGATCAGCCAACTACACCTTCTCCAGAAGATAAAGCAAAAGCGAAAGAATCGATTGATAAAGCTCTAGAAGATAAAGTGAAGAAGATTGATGAAAATCCAAACTTGACTCCAGAGCAAAAAGAAAAAG
>NZ_JAKNEQ010000009.1:0-75201 GCF_022137125.1 Streptococcus mitis
AAATAGGCTCCATAATATCTATAGGGAATTTACCCACTACAAATATTATAGAGCCGAAAAAAGAAGACTAATGCTAATTAGATTTTCTGATAAGAATAAGGAGTAGGATATCATATCCCCTCCTTTTCTTTTTGGGTTGAGATGAGAGTCATCTTAGAGTTGGTAAAAGTTTTCAATGATTTGATTGTCAATTCTCTGTAGATTTTCTTGTTTTAGTATCATATAGACAAGATGACAGAATCATAATCTATAAGTTGTCTGGCTTGACTTTCTTGATGGGAATTATATAACAGATGTAATAAAAATAATTACAACTTAGAAAGAGGACCATTTATGACCTATGAATACAAGAGTCACATTTATTTGGCAGAGGCAGTTTTAAATGTAAAGAACTTGGCGAGTCAAACAGCCTTTTATCAGAAAATTATTGGTTTAGAAATCTTATCTCAAACTGAGACAGAGGTCGTTTTGGGACTTGGAGGAAAAGCCTTGGTACACTTGATTCAAGCACAAGAGAGCAGTGAAGTAAGGGGACATTATGGTCTTTACCATCTGGCTATTCTCTTACCGACACGCAAGGCTTTGGCAGATGTCTTAAAACACCTGACAGATTTACAGATTCCTCTTGTCGGCGGTGCAGACCATGGTTACAGTGAGGCTCTTTATTTGGAGGATTTGGAGGGAAATGGCATTGAACTCTATCGAGATAAGCCGGTTTCCACATGGGATATTCGAGAAGATGGACGTATTATAGGGGGCACTGAGGCCCTTGCAGCGCAGGATATCTATGAGTTGGGAGAAAGAGTAGAGCCCTTTACTTTAGCAGAGGGTACGAGAATGGGGCATATTCATCTTTCCGTCAAGGATAGTCGAAAGTCCAGCCAGTTTTATCAAAAGGTGTTAGGACTAGAGGATAAATTCAGTGTGCCTAGCGCTAGTTGGATTGCGGCTGGGGCTTACCATCATCATTTGACAGTCAACGAATGGGGAGGAAAAAATCTGGCTCCGCGTAAGCAAGACTTGCCAGGTTTGGCCCATTATGTTATTGAGGTTGCTAGTAAAGAAGAACTGTTAACGATTGCCCAGCGAGCACAAGAAGTTGATGCACCAATCAAATGGCTGACATCGAGCCAGTTGGGAATCACAGACCCAGACGGAATCGTGACCCGTATTCGTTTAGACAGGATGTGATGACAATCAGAGGATCAATTGTAGAAAGTACCCCTTATTCTAGTCAGATACGTAGAAATTTTGATATGATAGTAGGGAACAAGGAGAAGAAAACAATGACCAGTGAATACCAGAAAATGATAGCAGGAGAGGTTTACCGTCCATCGGATCCAGAATTGCGAGCCTTGGCTCAGGCTTCTCGCCAAAAACAGTCTGCTTTTAACAAGGAAGAAGATCCCTTGAAGGGGGCGGAGATTGTCAAGACTTGGTTTGGTTCGACTGGGAAAAATCTCTATGTTAATCCACGCCTGGTGGTCGACTATGGAGTCAATATCCATCTAGGGGAAAATTTTTATTCTAATTGGAACTTGACCATGCTGGATGTCTGCCCCATTCGCATCGGTAACAATGCTATGATTGGTCCCAACTGTCAGTTCTTAACTCCCCTCCACCCACTAGATCCGCAGGAACGCAATTCAGGGGTCGAATACGGCAAGCCCATCACTATTGGAGATAATTTCTGGGCTGGAGGTGGTGTCATTGTCCTTCCGGGAGTGACACTGGGGAATAATGTTGTTGCTGGAGCGGGGGCTGTGATTACCAAGTCCTTTGGCGACAACCTTGTCCTAGCTGGTAATCCTGCGCGCGTGATTAAGGAGATACCTGTTAAATAAAGAGATTGGTAAAAAGTTTTTAAGATAAGAAAAAGGCATCCTATCAAGTGTTTAAAAAACGTTGATAGGATGCCTTTTATCATAAATCAGTTTTCACGCTAGAAGTTTTACAAATTCTTTCTCTTCTTGGCATTCTTGGTCAGGGAAACCTGGTAAGTATCCTGTTCTTTAGTGAGATAATTGATGATTTGAAAATCGTCTGTTTGAGCCTTGAAATCCATTTCATAGACAGTGGTGACTTGTTCTCCATCATTGCTAGTATCAATCGAGATGAGGTCTAACTCAGTACAGAATTGTGATAGTCCAGATTGGATAGTTTGAAGTTGATTTTCTTGGTTCGCAATTGTGATGGTCAATAGCCTGCGACGTTGGTGATTGCTCTTGCTTTGTTGCTTCTCTAAAAGAAGCCATACCGCTAAGATAAAGACAGTGAAGAGAATAGCTAGAGCTAGGTAGCCTGTCCCTGCTGCTAGCCCGATAATCATGGCAAGGAAGATAGCAATTAGTTCCCGTGAACCACTGGTAGCTGAACGAAAACGAATGAGGCTAAAAGTTCCTGCAACGGCGATAGAGGTTCCTAGGCTGCCATTTACCAGAAAGATGACCAAGGTCATCAAGCAGGGGAGTAGGGTCAAACTGACAGCGAATTCTCGTGTATAGAGAGTACGGTGTTTGTAAGCCCAGGTCAGCGCCAAACCTAAAATCAGGCTGACCAAGAGAGCCAGAAAGAGCTGGATAGGATTTGCAGTGGCAGTTGTGTCGTTGAAGATAGAATTAAAAAGATTAGACATAAGTAGTACCTACACTTTCTGTGCTTGGTCGTGGGCTATAGTCCAGCCCTTGAGACTTGTGGTAGGCGCAGCTGTATTTTGAAAATTTCTGCTCTACCAGTCCATATTGGTCGAGAATATCTTGTAGCCATTGGGGTTTTCTACCTGGAGCTTTAATTTCCATGATGACAATGTCCTCGTTTAGTAGAGGGAAACCGTCCTTTCCTGAGAATAAACTGACATTATCATCACGATAGGTTAGATTTTGGTCAATGGTGATACGAATTTTATTGTAGGGAAAACCGATAATTTCTTTCTTTCTTTTCCTTGAGAGAAAAACGGTCATAGTATATATACATACGAGGGATAATGGCTTGCTGATATTCCTCTTGGAGTTGCTGGATTTTTTCAATCATCATTCGATCCTTGATACTGCTATCCAGCTGTCCCTTGGTCATAAACTGGGTGATAGACTGGGGAGTCGATAAGAGACGATGTTTTCGTCCGACACCAGCTCTGTCCTTAGATTTGATTTCTAAAAATACCTGACTATCAGGCTGGACTTGACTGAGATAGGTTCGCATCCGAATCTTTTCTTTGCGCTTAGTACCTTGGCCATCCTCCTGAATCATATCAAATTGCTCTGTATCAAAGTAGATGTTGGAAATGGTCGAAGTTGGATAATCATCCTCTACGAGGTATATTTTTAAGTCCTCTATTAAATTAGCCAAGTCACCCTTGGCAACGACATATTTGGTTTCGATTCGTTTAAAGCTTGTTTCAATTGGTTTCATAAATCCTGTCTCCTTTATCAAACTATTTTAGTACGCTATCTTATTAGCAGATAGGTGTGTCTGGGCAAGTTGAACTTGCTTGTGATTAGTCTATGGAATTTTCCTAAAACTTTTGTTAAAGATAACTTAACTGAAACTGAACTTAAGAAAATTTTCAGAAAAAGTTTAGATTTTTTTCAGACTTCCCCTGTAAACTAAGCTCAAGCTAAATGAAGGTGAGGAAAAAGTATGAAATCAAAAAAATGGACCCTAATCTTAACCAGTTTAACAGCTCTGACTTTGATGACAGCTTGTGGGCAGTCAACGACCAAGTCAAGTACAACTGCAGCGGCAGATACCACTGCCATCTCAACTTCAGCTACAAACAGTCAATCTTCTTATTTTACAGAAAAGGACTATGATACTTCTTATGATGAAAGTACAGCTTCTAAGATTGAGTTATCTGGCTCATCAGCAAACGTCTCTGGAGATGGGGTGACAGTCTCTGGATCAACAGTGACCATCACAAAATCTGGGACCTATGTGATTTCAGGTCAGTCTGACGGAGTGCAGATCAAGGTCGAGGCAGATAAGTCGGCAGATGTTCATCTAGTCCTAAAAGGTGCGACCATTACCAATACCAATGCAGCAATTTCAGCGACATCAGCCGGTCATGTCTACCTGACTCTGGCGGAGGGAACTACCAACAGTCTCTCTGACTCAAGCTCTAATAGTGATGACAAGGCAAATGCAGCTCTCTTTTCTAAGGTGGATTTGACCATCAATGGCTCAGGTACCCTTACTGTCGATGGCAAGAAGAACAACGGAATCAAGGCCAACGACACCCTCCACATCACGGGTGGAACCTATAACATCATAGCAGTTGGCGATGCCTTTAATGTTAATGATGAACTCAATATCACTGGTACGACCATGACCATCGATGCCAAGGAAGATGGTGTCAAAGTTGACAATGATGAGGATATGACTGTCGGCAATATGTATTTGGCTAACAATACCATAACAGTCACAGCAGGAGATGACGGTATTCACGCTTCTGGTAACCTAGTGATTGACAGCGGTACTTACACCGTCAAGAATTCGACTGAAGGAATTGAAGGGAAAGCCATTACGATTAATGGTGGTGATATCAATGTCTACGCGACAGATGATGGGGTCAATGCAGCTAATAAAAATGCTCAGCAAAGCGATATTTACTTTACCATGACAGGTGGTAATCTAACTGTAGAAGTCGGTCAAGGGGACACAGATCCGATTGACTCAAATGGCAATATCACGGTCACAGGTGGAACCATTAAAATGATTGGTCAATCAGGCTTTGACTTTGATGGAACAGCGACCTATACAGGTGGAGATATCTATCTCAACGGCGAAAAACAAACTGATATTGTGAACTCTATGCCTGGAGGCGGTGGACCTGGTGAGGGACCTCAAGGCGGCGGTCCAGCCCCTGGCGGACAAGGATAAACAAAAAAGGATAGCATTGCTAAGAGCAATGTTATCCTTTTTGTATCGTAGATTCATATGTTGCGAGTGGTTTTATAATCGTAGCTTTCAAAGGCTAAATTGTTCAGTCACCCGTTTTTGTTTACTTGAATTTCTTGAATTTTAAGAAGGTATTGAGTAGTTTTCCCTTAAATGTTTTGTTTTGGTAGGCGATTGTGAGGGAATTGAAAAATTCAACTGCTAGGTGTTCTTGGTGACCGAGCTCCATCTAGCTTGGGGTTGCTTCTGGGGAAAAGACGCCTAATTTGATGCGGAGTCCACCTTTTTTCATCTTGAACTGATGCATACCATACATCTTGATATCAAGGCTTGTATCGGACATGAGAGTAGCAGTATCACCTGCCATAGAAATTTTTGTATCGACATCCGGAACGCCTGTTTTTTCAGTATCTAGACTGATAAAGATTTTTTGATAAGTTGGTTGACCGTACTCTCCAATCAACTCCTCACTTCCTGTCCACCGTGAACTCCAGCAAATACAAAATGTTCAGGGTGAATTTTAAAAGGAAGTGCTTGGTCACCCATTTTATTTAGTCCTTGGTTGAAGGCGAAGAAATCTCTCAAAGTAAATCCATCCACGTAAGCAGCTTGTAGGTTACGTCCCTTAACCGAATTCTTAGAAAGCCATGCCGCATTTGGTCTGATTCTGCTAGACGGTCAGCGTAGAGTTCGAGGATTTTTTGACTTCCAAGGGCTAATTTGGTTTCAATTAGGTCTTGAAAATTTCTTAGTCTGTTTCATATAAAAATGAGTAAAATGAATTCCCATTACCAAGGTCATTAGAGTTGCGATAGCAATGACGATGGTTGGATTAGCCGAGAAAAGTAGAGGGAAAATAGGCCTTTAAAAAGTGGACAGAAAAGACCATTTCGGAGTATAGAGAGGAAGTTCAAAAACATTTTTAGAAATAAGACATGTGCATTATAAACATCAGATACGAATCTGGTGCTTTATTTTTTAAAGAATTTCAACTTTTTTCTTGACAAGTGAGTAAACACTCACTATAATAGGTCTATATTCAGTAAGTGAGTAAACACTCACCTAGGAGGAAGCATATGAAAAAATTGCTACATTTACAAGATTTGGATAAGTCTTTTTGTCGTCAAATGGTTTTGAATCATGTCAGCTTTGAATTGCATCCGGGAGAAATTATAGGCTTAATAGGTCCGTCTGGTGCTGGTAAATCGACTATGATTAAGACTATGTTAGGGATGGAAAAAGCTGACGGAGGGGTTGCTTTGGTATTGGATCATACTATGCCCAATCGTCATATTTTAGGAGATATTGGTTATATGGCCCAGTCAGATGCCTTATATGAGGCTTTGTCAGGTCAAGAAAATCTGGAATTTTTTGGTCAGCTAAAAGGGCTATCCAAAAGAGATCTGACAGCTGAAATTGCCCATGTGGCTCAAGTTGTGGATCTGGCAGAGCATTTGAATAAAACGGTATCCGGTTATTCTGGAGGAATGAAGCGACGCTTGTCTTTAGCCATCGCGCTTCTGGGGAATCCTCAGCTCTTGATTTTGGACGAACCGACAGTTGGAATCGACCCTTCTCTTCGGAAGAAAATCTGGAAAGAATTATTCGCGCTTAGAGACAATGGGGTTGGGATATTAGTTACTACCCATGTTATGGATGAAGCAGAGTTAACGGATAAGGTCGGCTTATTATTAGGTGGAAAAATCATTGCTTTTGATACACCGCAACACTTAAAAGAAAGTTATCAAGTTTCAAGTATTGAAGAAGTATTTTTGAAAGCAGAAGGAGAGTAAGATGAGAACCATTGCTATTGCTAAAAAAGTTATCAAAGAATTGCTTCGTGACAAACGAACCTTGGCTATGATGTTTGTAGCGCCGGTATTTATTATGTGGCTGATGAACCTCATGTTTTCAGCTAGTACAACCGTGAATGTCAAGTTAGCGACACAAGATCTACCAACTGGTTTGATAACGAAAATGGATGAGCTTGATCATGTGGACATCGAGACTTATCAAGACTTAGATCAGGCCAAAGAAGCGCTAGCAAATGAAAAAGTCGATGCTGTGATTTCTTATAAAGACGGTGAGTATCAGGTCGACTACGCAAATACAGATGCCTCCAAGACATCTATGATACGACAAGTGTTACGAACAAGTATCGCCAGTGAAGGCACCGATCAGTTACTATCTCGTATCAAACAAGCTCTTCCACAATTGAAATTAGATGCAAAGGCGCCTGAAATCAAAGAATCTTACCAATATGGAGATAAAAATACTGGATTCTTTGCACGTATGATTCCAATTTTAATTAGCTTTGTGGTCTTCTTCTTTGTCTTTTTGATTTCTGGTATGGCACTTTTGAAAGAGCGCACAAGTGGAACCTTGGATCGCTTGTTAGCAACCCCAGTGAAACGTTCTGAAATTGTCTATGGCTATATGTTGTCTTACGGTATTATTGCGATTTTTCAAACGGCAGTTGTCGTCTTAGCAGCAATTTGGCTACTAGATGTAGAAGTTGTAGGAAATATTTTAAATGTTATAATAGTTAATGTGGTACTGGCTCTTGTAGCACTAGCTTTTGGAATTCTCTTGTCTACTCTAGCAAAATCAGAATTCCAAATGATGCAATTTATTCCTCTCGTGATTATGCCTCAACTCTTTTTCTCAGGGATTATTCCATTGTCATCCATGGGAGCATGGGCTCCAACTGTGGGGAAATTTTTGCCATTAACCTATTCTGGTGATGCAATAAGCCAGATTATTCTTTACGGACACAATCTTGGTGATATTTTGCCAAATCTTGGTGTTTTAATGATTTTCTTGATCATTTTAACAATTCTCAATATTGTTGGATTGCGTCGTTATCGTAAAGTTTAGAAATCAACATAAATAATGCTAAAAAGGTGTGAAGATTAGATGGATAAGACTGTTTTTGAATCGTTTGAAGATTACTTAGAAGAAGCGAATTACCCTCAAGGAAAGAAAAAAATCATGCAGGCAGCAGTGGATCTCATATCAACTAGGAGTTACCATGGGACCTCAACTCTTCACATAGCTGAGCGTGCTGGACTAAGCCAGGCAACTTTGTTTAAGTATTTTAAGACGAAGGATGATCTACTGACGGCTATTTTACATCCTGTAGTCCCAGGCATTTTCGGTAGTTTTGTTGAGGAACTCTTAGCTTTTGAAACGACAGAAGAGAGGGTTCGTTATCTCGTCCACGATCGTATGAGCTATCTCAAAAAAAATCGTGCTTTGATGAAAATCATTCTGCAGGAGAGTTTTTCAAATAAGAAACTAAAAAATGAACAGATTTTTATCTGGAATGCTATTCAAGATAAACTTCGAGTGCTTCATAAAGAATTGCTAGCAGATCCACGTGTAAATCCAGAGTTAACGATTCCTCAAATGGTTCGTATTTGTGTTGGTCCATTGTTGGCTTACTTCGCTCAACTTTATATCGTTAGCGACAACGGAGAAATAAAGGAAGAGGACCTAGACTTATTAGAAAAACAGATTTTAGGTGGTTTGTGGAAATAAGGGAGTTCTAGAAGAGCTAAGATTTATTTACTTGACTTTCAAACAAGCTAAAAAAGACATGTTCTGCTTATTTCAGATTCATGTCTTTTTTGTTGTTGGATTTTGTATTCTTCATAAGTCCTCAATCGCTTTGCCAAAACAGAAACCGACTTCTCCAGCGGTGCAACGATTTCTCAAGTGTATGGAAGAGGAGATTTCTGGCTTGCTAAAGAGAATTCCTTGACACTCTGTCAGCTTTTGATACAATAGTACAAAATCAGAGGAGGTGGGCTATGATTCAGAAACATGCGATTCCTATTTTAGAGTTTGATGATAATCCTCAGGCGGTCATCATGCCCAATCACGAGGGCTTGGACTTGCACTTGCCCAAGAAGTGTGTATATGCATTTTTGAGTGAGGAAATTGACCGCTATGCGAGGGAAGTAGGGGCGGACTGTGTCGGCGAATTCGTTTCTGCCACCAAGATCTATCCAATCTATGTCGTGAACTACAAAGGCAAGGAGGTCTGTCTGGCTCAGGCTCCTGTCGGTTCAGCTCCAGCAGCTCAGTTTATGGATTGGTTGATTGGCTATGGTGTGGAGCAGATTATTTCCACTGGAACCTGTGGTGTGCTGGCTGATATAGAAGAAAATGCCTTTCTAGTCCCTGTTCGCGCTCTGCGAGATGAAGGAGCTAGTTATCACTATGTGGCACCTTCTCGTTATATGGAAATGCAGCCAGAGGCTATTGCTGCTATTAAGCGAGTGTTGGAAGCTAGAGGGATTCCCTATGAAGAAGTCATGACCTGGACGACAGACGGTTTTTACCGAGAAACGGCTGAAAAGGTGGCTTATCGCAAGGAAGAAGGCTGTGCTGTTGTGGAGATGGAGTGTTCTGCGCTTGCGGCAGTAGCCCAACTGCGAGGGGTTCTCTGGGGAGAATTGTTGTTCACAGCTGATTCCTTAGCAGACTTGGACCAGTACGATAGTCGTGACTGGGGTTCAGAAGCTTTTGAGAAGGCCTTGGAACTCTGCCTTGAGATAGCCTTTCATATCTAACTCATATCCTTCTTTTTATGGTACAATGGATGTATGTTATTCAAATTATTTGTGAAAAAACTTGAAAGGGTCTTGGGCGGACTTTCGCCAGCTCGTCGGATTTTTTTAAGTTTCGCTGGAGTTATTTTTATAGGTTCTCTTCTTTTGAGTTTGCCTTTTGTTCAGGCAAGCGGTTCGCAGGCTACTTATTTTGACCATCTCTTTACGACGGTTTCTATGGTCTGTGTGACGGGACTTTTTACGCAACCGGTGGCCACCACCTATAATGTTTGGGGTCAGTTGATTTGTATGCTCTTGATCCAGATTGGTGGTCTGGGGCTCATGACCTTTATCGGGGTCTTTTATATTCAGGGGAAGCAGAAGCTTAGTCTTCGCAGTCGTGAAACCATTCAGGAGAGCTTCAGTTATGGGGAGACTCGGTCTCTGAAGGCCTTTATGCGGTCCATCTTTTTGACGACTTTTCTGGTGGAGGGCTTAGGTGCCTTTCTACTTAGTTTCCGTTTTGTTCCTGAGTTTGGCTGGGGAAGGGGCATTTTTACCTCTATCTTTTTAGCCATTTCCGCCTTTTGTAATGCTGGTTTTGATAATTTCGGCAGTAGCAGTTTAGTGAATTATCAGACGGATCCTTTAATCAATCTGGTCATTGCTGGTTTGATTATCACAGGTGGTCTCGGCTTTATGGTCTGGTTTGACTTGGCAACCCAGTTTGACAAGAAGAAAAAACGCCGTCTGCGTTTCCACACCAAACTAGTCCTCTTCTTGACTGCAGGGATTTTGCTGTTTGGGACAGTATCCACGCTCTTTACGGAGTGGCACAACCCAGGAACGATTGGCAATCTCAGTGTCCCAGAGAAAGTTTTGGTTAGCTTTTTCCAAACCGTCAGCATGAGAACAGCTGGTTTTGCCTCTATTGACTATACTCAAGCTCGGCCTGTGACCCTGTTTATCTATATCCTACAGATGTTTCTGGGTGGGGCGCCTGGAGGGACGGCTGGGGGGCTCAAGATTACGACCTTCTTTGTCTTATTGGTCTTTGCTCGTAGTGAGTTGCTGGGCTTGCCTCATGCCAATGTTGCGCAGAGAACTATTGAGGCTCGAACAGTCCAAAAATCCTTTAGTGTCTTCATTATCTTTTTGATGACCTTCTTGTTGGGCTTGGTGTTGTTGGGAATTACAGCAGAAGGAACACCGCGATTTATCTACCTCATGTTTGAGACCATTTCAGCTCTTGCGACAGTTGGGGTAACGGCAAATCTGACACCAGAATTGGGCAAGCTAGCTCTCAGTATTGTCATGGTGCTCATGTTTATTGGCCGTATCGGTCCCTTGACCTTGCTGGTTAGTCTAGCGGATTACCAGCCAGATAAGAAAGATTTGATTCAGTATATGAAAGCAGATATTAGTATTGGATAAGAAAGGAAGAATGATGTCAGATCGTACGATTGGAATTTTAGGTTTGGGGATTTTCGGGAGTAGTGTCCTGACGGCCCTAGCCAAGCAAGATATGAATATTATTGCCATTGACGACCACGCCGAGCGTATCAATCAATTTGAGCCTGTTTTGGCGCGTGGAGTTGTGGGCGATATTACAGACGAGGAACTCCTCAGAACCGCAGGAATTGATACCTGTGATACGGTTGTAGTGGCAACAGGGGAAAATCTAGAGTCGAGTGTGCTTGCAGTGATGCATTGTAAGAGTTTGGGTGTACCAAGGGTTATTGCCAAGGTAAAAAGCCAGACAGCCAAGAAGGTACTGGAAAAAATCGGTGCTGACTCGGTAATCTCGCCTGAGTATGAAATGGGCCAGTCCCTAGCGCAGACCATTCTCTTTCATAACAATGTGGATGTCTTTCAGCTGGATAAAAATGTGTCTATCGTGGAGATGAAAATTCCCAGTGTTTGGGCAGGTCAAAGCCTGAGCCAGCTGGATCTACGTGGCAAATACAACCTCAATGTCTTAGGATTTCGTGAACAGGAAAATTCACCACTGGATGTCCAGTTTGGGCCTAATGACCTCTTGAAAGCAGATGCCTATATCTTGGCAGTCATTAACAACCAGTATCTAGACGACTTGGCAGAATTAAATTCGTAAGGAGGGGAATCCCCTCTTTTTTGATCTCCTAGATAGCAAATAGAGAGACCTGTATTCCAATTGAGACTAGAAACCCTTGTATTCTAGTAAAAGTCCTTCAAAAGCTGGACTTTATGGTAGAATAGAAAGAAGTGACAAGAGAGAGTAGTACTCTTCGAAAATCTCTTCAAACCACGTCAACGGCGCCTTGCCGTATATATGTTACTGACTTCGTCAGTTCTATCTGCAACCTCAAAACAGTGTTTTGAGCAACCTGCGGCTAGTTTCCTAGTTTGCTCTTTGATTTTCATTGAGTATAAGAAAAAATCAGTCCCCTAAAGGAGTAGATTATGAAGTTATTGTCTATCGCCATTCCTAGCTATAATGCCGCAGCCTATCTTCATTACTGTGTGGAGTCGCTAGTGATTGGTGGTGAGCAAGTTGAGATTTTGATTATCAATGATGGGTCTCAGGACCAGACTCAGGAAATCGCTGAGCGTTTGGCCAGCAAGTATCCTAACATCGTTAGAGCCATCTATCAGGAAAATAAAGGCCATGGCGGTGCGGTCAATCGTGGCTTGACGGAGGCTTCTGGACGCTATTTTAAAGTAGTTGATAGTGATGACTGGGTAGATCCTCGTGCCTATTTAAAAATTCTTGAAACCTTGCAGGAACTAGAGAGTGAGGGGCAGGAAGTTGATGCCTTTGTGACTAATTTTGTATATGAAAAGGAAGGTCAGTCTCGTAAGAAGAGTATGAGTTACGAGTCAGTCTTGCCTGTCCAACAGATTTTTGGCTGGGACCAGGTCGGAAATTTCTCAAAAGGCCAGTATATCATGATGCACTCGCTGATTTACCGGACAGATTTGTTGAGAGCGAGCCAGTTCCAACTGCCTGAGCATACTTTTTATGTCGATAATCTTTTTGTCTTTACCCCCCTTCAGCAGGTCAAGACCATGTACTATCTGCCTGTTGATTTCTATCGTTATTTGATTGGGCGTGAGGACCAGTCTGTCAATGAGCAAGTGATGATTAAGCGCATTGACCAGCAACTAAAGGTCAATCGACTCTTGGTAGACCAGCTTGATTTGTCCCAAGTGAGTCATCCAAAAATGCGAGAATATCTGTTGAATCATATTGAAATCACGACGGTGATTTCCAGTGCCTTGCTCAACCGAGCAGGCACAGCAGAGCATCTTGCCAAAAAACGGGAGCTGTGGACCTATATTCAGCAGGAAAATCCAGAGGTCTTTCAGGCTATTCGTAAGACCATGCTCAGCCGTTTGACCAAACATTCGGTCTTGCCAGCTCGCAAACTTTCCAATGTCGTCTATCAAATCACCAAGTCTGTTTATGGATTTAATTAATATAAGTATTTTATAAGAGGGATTTAAGAAAAATTTTAACTTTTTCTTAATCCTTTTTAATTTTAGGAGATTATACTAGAGTCATCAAATAAAGAAAAACTCTAAGGAGAATCCTATGAAATTCAATCCAAATCAAAGATATACTCGTTGGTCTATTCGCCGTCTCAGTGTCGGTGTTGCCTCAGTTGTTGTAGCCAGTGGCTTTTTTGTCCTAGTTGGTCAACCAAGTTCTGTACGTGCCGATGTGGTCAATCCGACCCCTGCTCAAGTTGTACCAGATGCTACTTCGGTGAGTGAAAAGAGTGACTTACCAGTAGAACTTCTCAAAGAAGCAGTCGATACCGCTCTTCCATCAGAGCAGGTAGACTCAGCACCTAAAGCAAGCTTGGATACTACAAACTCTCCAGAGAAAGCGGATGTGGCTGCTAAAGACCAAGTAGTAGCACCAAAAGAAGAAGTGCAAGTAAAACCAGAATCTAAGAAAGAAACAGAAGATGCGGTTAAACCTGCGACAAATCCTGCTCCTGCAGTCTCTGGACAAGACCGTGAAGCAAGTGAGGCTCAACCAGCAACCACTCCAGCCGAAGTTCAAAAAGGCGTAGCCGACAATACTAAAGATACAGTGGATGTTCCAGCTACATACTTGGACAAAGCCAACTTCCCTGGTCCATTCACAGCTGGTGTCAATCAAGTTATTCCATACGAATTCTTCGCCGGTGACGGTATGTTGACTCGTTTGATTTTGAAAGCTTCTGACAAGGCTCCATGGTCAGACAACGGCTCAGCTAAAAATCCAGCTCTCCCACCAGTAGAAAAATTGGGCAAAGGCCTTTACTTCTATGAAGTGGATTTGGCAGGTACCCAAGGAAAATCTGACAAAGAGCTACTTGATTTGTTAAAACAAAACGGCACTCAAAGCTACAAGGCAACTATCAAAGTGTACGGTGCGAAAGATGGTAAGGCTGATTTGAGCAATCTCGTAGCGACTAAAGATTTGGATGTTAACTTGAACGGCTTAACTACTCCAGCCGAAGTTCAAAAGGGTGTGGCTGACAACACCAAAGACACAGTTGATGTCCCAGCCACTTACTTGGACAAAGCCAACTTCCCTGGTCCATTCACAGCTGGTGTTAACCAAGTTATTCCTTACGAGTTCTTCGCCGGTGACGGTATGTTAACTCGTCTTATCTTGAAAGCTTCTGATAAAGCCCAATGGTCAGACAATGGTTCGGCTAAAAATCCAGCTCTCCCACCAGTAGAGAAATTGGGCAAAGGCCTTTACTTCTACGAAGTAGATTTGGCAGGTACTCAGGGTAAATCAGATAAAGAGTTGCTTGATCTCTTGAAACAAAACGGAACTCAAAGTTATAAAGCTACCATCAAAGTGTACGGTGCTAAAGATGGCAAGGCAGACTTGAGCAACCTCGTAGCGACTAAAAATTTGGATGTAAATTTGAATGGCTTAACCACCCCAGCTGAAGTTCAAAAAGGCGTAGCCGACAACACCAAAGATACAGTAGATGTCCCAGCCACTTACTTGGATAAAGCGAACTTCCCTGGCCCATTCACAGCCGGTGTTAACCAAGTTATCCCATATGAATTCTTCGCTGGTGATGGTATGTTGACTCGTCTTATCTTGAAAGCATCCGACAAGGCTCCATGGTCAGACAATGGTTCAGCTAAAAATCCAGCTCTTCCACCAGTAGAAAAATTGGGCAAAGGTCTCTATTTCTATGAAGTAGACTTGGCCGGCACTCAAGGAAAATCTGATAAAGCTCTTCTTGACCTCTTGAAACAAAACGGCACTCAAAGCTATAAAGCTACCATCAAAGTGTACGGTGCTAAAGACGGCAAGGCAGACTTGAGCAACCTTGTAGCGACAAAAGATTTGACAGTGAACTTGCATGGACATCAGTCTCTGATTCCGATGCAGTCAGGTTTCGTCCCATCTTCTAATGGTTCAGCTATGCCGGCTCCAATGATGAATAGTCATCAAGATGCATCTAAGATGAACGCTCAAATGCCTAGTGCCAATCAAGATGAGATGAAATCTAAAATGCCAGCTGCTAGTCAGGATAAGATGATGCCTAACAAAGAGCAGGACAAAACCATGAATGCTAGCCAGCCTATGGCAACACCAAGCATGAAACAAGATCAAGCTCCAGCAGCCTCAAGCAAAATGTCTGATGAAGGCAAGATGGTATCTAATAACAAGGTATCAAGTCCAATGATGGCTGATCAAATGAAAGACCAAAAAGACATGCTTCCATATACTGGTGAAGCCCAAACATCAATGGCTACTCTTGGATTCGTTGGACTCGCTTTGGCCGGACTTCTAGGTGGACTCGGTTTGAAAGCTAAAAAAGAAGAAAATGACTAGTCTAGCTACAGACTTTCTATCTAGGATATGAAAAATCCAGATATCGTTTAGAATGTTCGTAAAGAGATTAAAATAGTGTTATACTATTGTGGTATAGCACTGTTTTTTTCAAAGGAGAGACAGATGGGAAAGACAATTTTACTCGTTGACGACGAGGTAGAAATCACAGATATTCATCAACGTTATCTGGTTCAGGCAGGATATCAGGTTTTGGTGGCCCATGATGGAGTAGAGGCCTTAGAAATCTTCAAGAGAAAACCAATTGATTTGATTATTACAGATATCATGATGCCTCGGATGGATGGTTATGATTTGATTAGCGAAGTTCAGTATCAATCTCCGGATCAGCCTTTTCTCTTTATCACGGCTAAGACCAGTGAGCAGGACAAGATTTATGGCCTGAGCTTAGGGGCAGATGACTTTATTGCCAAGCCCTTTAGCCCTCGTGAGCTGGTTTTGCGTGTCCACAATATCTTACGTCGCCTTCATCGTGGAGGTGAGACAGAAGTCGTCAGTCTCGGGGATTTACGGATGAATCACGGTAGTCATGAGGTCCAAGTCGGAGATGTGGCGCTTGATTTGACCGTCAAATCCTTCGAACTTCTATGGATTTTAGCCAGCAATCCAGAGCGGGTTTTCTCTAAGACAGACCTCTATGAAAAGGTCTGGCAGGAAGACTATGTGGATGACACTAATACCTTGAATGTTCATATTCATGCTCTTCGACAGGAGTTGGCTAAACATGCTAGTTCAGAAACACCCACCATCAAAACCGTCTGGGGCTTGGGCTACAAAATTGAGAAAGCACGAGGTAGTCAATGAAATTAAAAAGTTATATTTTAGTGGGGTATATCATTTCAACACTCCTAACGATTATCGTGGTTTTTTGGGCCATCCAGCGAATGCTAATTGAAGAAAGAGAAATTTATTTCCTAGTGGGTATGACTCTCGTGGCTAGTTTTATCGGTGCTGGGATTAGTCTCTTTCTCCTATCGCCTGTCTTTACTTCATTGGGCAAACTTAAGGAACATGCCAAGCGGGTAGCGGACAAGGATTTTCCTTCAAATCTGGAGGTTCAAGGACCTTTAGAATTTCAGCAATTAGGACAAGCTTTCAATGAAATGTCCCATGATTTGCAGGCCACCTTTGATTCCTTGGAAGAAAGCGAACGTGAAAAGGGCTTGATGATTGCTCAACTTTCGCATGATATCAAGACCCCCATCACTTCAATCCAAGCGACGGTAGAAGGGATTTTGGATGGGGTTATCAAGGAAGGAGAACAGGACCATTATCTAGCAACCATTGGACGCCAGACTGAGAGACTCAATAAACTGGTTGAGGAGTTGAATTTTTTGACCCTAAACACAGCTAGAAATCAGGTCGAAACGACCAGCAAGGACAGCATTTTTCTGGACCAGCTCTTGATTGAGTGCATGAGTGAATTTCAATTTTTGATTGAGCAGGAGGAGCGAGATGTCCACTTGCAGGTAATCCCAGAGTCTGCTCGGATTGAAGGAGATTATGCTAAACTTTCTCGTATCTTGGTGAATTTGGTCAATAACGCTTTTAAATACTCAGCTCCAGGAACCAAGCTGGAAGTGGTGGCTAAGCTGGAAAATAACCAGCTTTCAATCAGTGTGACTGATGAGGGACAGGGGATTGCCCCAGAGGATTTGGAGAATATTTTCAAACGCCTTTATCGTGTAGAAACTTCGCGTAACATGAAAACAGGTGGTCATGGCTTAGGACTTGCGATTGCGCGTGAATTGGCCCATCAATTGGGTGGGGAAATCACAGTCAGCAGCCAGTACGGCCTAGGAAGCACCTTTACCCTCCTTCTCAACCTCTCTGGCAGTGAAAATAAAGCTTAAAACCCCTTTACAAATCTAGCCATTCATGGTAAAATGGATTTTGTGCGAAATATCAGCAGGAAAGCATGAAGCTCGTCAACAGGTGTCTTATGATAAGTAACCTTGGCTGTTTAGGCGAAGGGCATCTGCACGAATCAGGGCTTTCTAAGTGACTATTTCCACCGAAATATTATTTATATCAGGAGGACATTCACATGTCACGTTATACAGGACCATCTTGGAAACAAGCTCGTCGCCTTGGCCTTTCACTTACAGGTACAGGTAAAGAATTGGCACGTCGTAACTACGTACCAGGACAACACGGACCAAACAACCGTTCTAAATTGTCAGAATACGGTTTGCAATTGGCTGAAAAACAAAAACTTCGTTTCACTTACGGTGTAGGTGAAAAACAATTCCGTAACTTGTTCGTACAAGCTACAAAAATCAAAGGCGGAATCCTAGGTTTCAACTTCATGCTTCTTTTGGAACGTCGTTTGGATAACGTTGTTTACCGTCTTGGTCTTGCGACTACTCGTCGTCAAGCTCGTCAATTCGTAAACCACGGTCACATCCTTGTTGACGGAAAACGCGTTGATATCCCATCATACCGCGTAACTCCAGGTCAAGTGATCTCAGTTCGTGAAAAATCATTGAAAGTTCCAGCTATCCTTGAAGCAGTAGAAGCTACTCTTGGACGCCCAGCATTCGTATCATTCGACGCTGAAAAATTGGAAGGTTCATTAACTCGCTTGCCAGAACGCGACGAAATCAACCCAGAAATCAACGAAGCACTTGTCGTTGAATTCTACAACAAAATGCTTTAATTTTAAGAAATATCTTACAGAAAGCCTACAACAGTGGGCTTTTTGCTTTGTCTTAAAAGCTTGCTTTCTGAGTTTGTATAGAGATTTGCTAGTAAGATTATTTGTGTATCTAAGTCTATCTATTCCAAGAATTGACTGATGTTGATGATATAAATCTGGTATGATATAATATTTTGGCCCCCTCACTTTAAGGAAGGGAGGTGTTACATATGTTAGAAACTTTACTCACAGTGTTTCTAGCTCCGTTACTTATTAACGTATTATCTGAGCTTTTCAAGTTATGGCTTAAGAAACGTAAGAAGTAATGGTTAACCCTTTTAGAGGGTAGCAAAAAACCCCATCGGTGGCACGGTGGGGCTTTTTTAGTTACATATGCTGTAACTTTACTCACATTGTAAGTTCATTCTAACATATAACCCCCGATATTTCAAGCTTTTTTTTGATATTACTCAGAGTGTGTTTGTGGTTTGAGTCCGCTTTACTGAAATTAGACCACGCGCTACCAAGCTCCATTCTACATCAAAGAAATCAACTCTTTTCTAGGGGATTTCCGCCCTCATTTTTGTCTTTTGTGCTAAAATAGACTTATAAATTGAAAATAAGGAATGTTTATGAAATCGGGTAATGGTTTTTGGAAAGGCTGTCTCTATTTTTGGGGCTTCTTGTTCTTGTTGGGCCTTTTGGTTCAATATGCTCTTCCGCTTGCGGCTTGTGTACTGCTAGGCTATGGTGGTTATCGCCTCTATAAACGTTGGCGCTATCCTCTTTTGCAGGATCGTTCTCTAGACGATCGGATTGAGCTTTTAAAAGCTCGCATTCGCCAGGCTGACAGGGATATTCAGCAGCTAGAGGAAACTTTAGTAGAAAAAGGCTCAGAGTCCTATAAGAGTCTCGCCAATCAAGTATTGAGCGAACTGCGGGAAATACATCAGGAGGCGGATCGTCTCAAGTCCTATATTGATACTGATGTCTACAACCGTATTGACAAAAAGGTTCGTACAGTACGAGCAACTATCGATGTTCAGCTAGAACGTTTGGATAGAGAAAGTCAAGTAGATCTTGAAAATGCGGAGCCAGAGGAATTAGCTCCAGAATTGTCTCAGACTTTGGCTAATATTGCTATTGATCATCAGGCCATTTTAGACAAGATTGCCACCTCTGCCGAGGGGGATAAGGAAGAATTGACGGCCATTCATAGTTTGAAGATGGAGAAATTCAAAACGATTTTAGAAGGCTATTTAAAGATTAAGGCCAATCCTAAAAACTATAATCGAGCAGAAGAACGCTTAGAGCAAGCTAAAGCGGCCATCGAACAATTTGACCTTGAGCTGGACCAAGTGTTAAGAGAACTCAATGAAACAGATATGCGTGATTTTGATATCAGTCTGCGTATCCTAGAAAAAGATCGTAAAGAATAGGTTAGAAACAAAGGAGTAACCATGACAGAATTTAATTTTGATATTGACCAGATTGCTAATAATACAGTAGCTAAGGTGGATAAAACAACCCAAATCATCGAGACAAATACTGGCTCAGACAAGACCTTGACCTTCCTTGAAAAGTTGAGCCCTGAGCAGCAAGAAGGAATCAAGGCGCACGTGCCCCAGTTGGTAGACCAGTTTGTCACCAATCAAAATGCTCTTTTGGATTTTGGACAATCTGCTGTAGAAGGTGTGAACAATACAGTCAATCGTATCTTGTCAGAACAAAAGAAACTGCAGATTCCCCAAGTGGATGACTTACTCAAGAATACCAACCGTGAGTTGCAAGGCTTTGTAGTCAAATACAAGAACGCTGAAATTGCTGAGTTAGAAGAGAAGCCAAACTTTTTGCAACGATTGTTTAACAAGAGTAAGAATACCTTACAAGAATTTTACTTTGACTCAAAAACAGTAGAGCAAAAGCTGGATGGCATGGCTGCCGCAGTGGTCAAGCAAGAAGATGTCTTAGCTCGAAATATCGTTTCAGCTGAGATGCTGATTGAGGACAATACCAAATCCATTGAAAATCTAGTGGGAGTGATTTCTTTTATCGAAGCCAGCCAGACAGAAGCTGGTAATCGCGCTGCCGAACTGAAAGCTCAAGCTGACCAACTCGATACAAGTACGGTAGAATACCAAACCAAATCACAAGAATTGGCCCGCATGGCTGAAGTGGTCAATACCCTTGAACAACAACATACTGAGTATGTCAGCCGTCTCTATGTTGCCTGGGCAACAACACCTCAGATGCGCAATCTTGTGAAGGTGTCATCTGATATGCGCCAAAAATTGGGCATGCTTCGTCGCAATACGATTCCTACAATGAAGCTTTCTATTGCTCAACTGGGTATTTTGCAACAATCAATGAAATCAGGTGTCGTGGCAGATGCCATTGTCAATGCCAATAATGCTGCCCTTCAGATGCTAGCTGAGACCAGCAAGGAAGTGATTCCGCAGATGGAGAGAATTGCCCAAAGCCCGACAGTAGCTGTTGAGTCTGTTACCAAACTGGCTGAAAGTCTGGTTGCACAAAACCAAGGTATCGTCGCAGCTATTGAATTGGGTCGTCAGAAACGTGCCCAACTAGAAACAACCATCGTCAAGTCCGCAGAAATGATCAACGATTCTGTCAAACTACGCGATGAGAAAATCGTCCAAGCCCTTCTAAACCAAGGAAAGGCCGCTCAGAAAGAAGTACAAGAATAATACACAAGTCCCCTGTAATGTAGATTTGCAGGGGATTTTATTTGTTTTTGTGGACAAGCCAGGCGGAATACTTTTTCCCAAGCCAGAGAGCAAAGAGGAGATTGATGACGACGATGCCTGAACCGACTAGTGAAAATAGGAAAAATTCGCTAGTCGAAACTCGCCACAAATGTACAATGTCTGTAATCAAATAAGCACTGATAGGAAAACAAAGGATAGAAGTGATCAGAGCAGGTATATACTTGCGAAGAAGAATTGATTGTCCAATATGGAGAAAGAGATGAAGTGCAAAGGCTACAAATCCCCCCAACCAAACTAATTCGAGCGCTCTAGATTGACTAAAATACGCTAATAAAGTGATGGATAAGACAATGATAAACTCCTCAAAAACAGCAAGGGCAAATCCCTCTGTTGTAATTCCTTTGTGAATCTTGAGAATAGCTGGAGCCTTTTGAGCCAGCAAGGTTTCGTTGAGATGAATCCAAGGGACAAGACCGATAATTTCTTCCATATCGTGAAAGATAAAAAGTAGAGGGAACATCCAAAGATAAAACGCCATAAATCTCTCCTGAAAAGCTATAGATTGCTAACTAATAAAGCAAAAAACGCCCAGTAAGGCGTTTTGAGTTAGGTATGCTTATTTAACTTCTGTAAACACAACGTGTTTGCGAAGTTTTGGTGAGTATTTCTTCAATTGAAGACGGTCTGGAGTGTTACGTTTGTTTTTAGAAGTAAGGTACAAGCGTTCACCAGATTCTTTGTGTTCAAGTGTAATATTTACGCGCATGGTATCTCCCTTCTATTATTCAGCTGATGCAGCTTTAGCGATCTTACGTCCTTTGTAGTATCCTTTAAGTGATACACGGTGAGAACGTGAGTAATCTCCAGTAGTTTCGTCAAAGTTTACAGATGGAGCTGTTACTTTGTAGTGTGTACGACGTTTGTTTTTCTTCGCTTTTGAAGTGCGACGTGCAGGTACTGCCATTTTGATTTCTCCTTTAGGTATTTATATTCGATTCAATCTACTGATTTTCATCAACCATACTAGGATAACACATTTTTTTTGTAAAGTAAAGTTACTTGACAAAAAAAATGAAAAAATTAAAAGGTCATCAACCGAATTAATCGAAATTTTCTGAAAATTCAAGAATTTTCTTCTGTTCATTGCTTTTAAAATGTGCTATAATAGTAAAAACTGAAATGGGAGGGAACAAATGACTGAATTAGCTAAACGTCATCGCAGTAGCATTTATGATAGTATGGTTAAATCACCAAACCGTGCTATGCTTCGTGCGACTGGTATGACAGATAAGGACTTTGAAACACCGATTGTAGGGGTTATTTCGACCTGGGCGGAAAATACACCATGTAACATTCACTTGCATGATTTCGGGAAATTGGCTAAAGAGGGTGTCAAATCAGCAGGTGCTTGGCCTGTGCAGTTTGGGACTATCACTGTAGCGGACGGGATTGCTATGGGAACGCCTGGTATGCGTTTCTCTTTGACATCTCGTGATATCATCGCGGACTCTATCGAGGCGGCGATGGGTGGTCACAACGTCGATGCCTTTGTCGCTATCGGTGGCTGTGACAAGAACATGCCTGGTTCTATGATTGCTATTGCTAATATGGATATCCCAGCTATTTTCGCCTATGGTGGAACCATTGCACCGGGAAATCTTGATGGCAAAGACATCGACTTGGTTTCTGTTTTTGAAGGTATCGGAAAATGGAATCACGGTGACATGACGGCTGAGGATGTGAAACGTCTTGAATGTAATGCCTGCCCTGGCCCTGGTGGTTGTGGTGGTATGTACACTGCTAATACCATGGCGACAGCTATTGAAGTTCTCGGTATGAGTTTGCCAGGTTCATCCTCTCACCCAGCTGAATCAGCTGACAAGAAAGAAGACATCGAAGCAGCAGGACGTGCTGTTGTTAAGATGTTGGAACTTGGTCTCAAACCATCAGATATCTTGACTCGTGAAGCCTTTGAAGATGCCATTACTGTGACTATGGCTCTCGGTGGTTCTACAAACGCCACTCTTCACTTGCTTGCCATTGCCCATGCTGCCAATGTTGACTTGTCACTTGAGGACTTTAATACGATCCAAGAGCGTGTGCCTCACTTGGCCGACTTAAAACCATCTGGTCAGTATGTTTTCCAAGACCTCTACGAAGTCGGTGGTGTCCCTGCGGTTATGAGATATCTCTTGGCAAATGGATTCCTTCACGGAGATCGTATCACATGTACTGGTAAGACTGTTGCTGAGAACTTAGCTGACTTTGCAGACCTCACTCCAGGTCAAAAAGTCATCATGCCACTTGAAAATCCAAAACGTGCAGATGGTCCGCTTATCATCTTGAACGGGAACCTTGCACCAGACGGTGCGGTTGCTAAAGTATCAGGTGTTAAAGTGCGTCGTCACGTTGGACCAGCTAAAGTATTTGACTCAGAAGAAGATGCTATTCAGGCCGTTCTGACAGATGAAATCGTTGATGGCGATGTAGTTGTTGTTCGTTTCGTTGGACCTAAAGGTGGTCCTGGTATGCCTGAGATGCTGTCACTTTCATCAATGATCGTTGGTAAAGGTCAAGGAGACAAGGTTGCCCTCTTGACAGACGGCCGTTTCTCTGGTGGTACTTATGGTCTGGTTGTTGGACATATCGCTCCTGAAGCTCAGGATGGTGGACCGATTGCCTACCTCCGTACAGGTGATATCGTTACGGTTGACCAAGATACCAAAGAAATTTCCATGGCCGTATCCGAAGAAGAACTTGAAAAACGCAAGGCAGAAACAACCTTGCCACCACTTTACAGTCGTGGTGTCCTCGGTAAATACGCCCATATCGTATCATCTGCTTCACGAGGAGCCGTGACAGACTTCTGGAATATGGACAAGTCAGGTAAAAAATAAACTCATACTCTTCGAAAATCAAATTCAAACCACGTCAACGTCGCCTTGCCGTACTCAAGTACAGCCTGCGGCTAGTTTCCTAGTTTGCTCTTTGATTTTCATTGAGTATCAAAAAGCAAGCCAACTTCGGCTTGCTTCTTTTCATCTTCAAAAGTGATTTACCTGCTTAACGAGGTGGCAGTCCAAGGGCAATACGGCCGTAGCGACTGATTCGTGTAATCTTCCAGGCAGGCGACCAGGTAACTTCAACCTTGACATCTTCGATACCCTCGATTTGTTTCAGACCTGCAACGATTTCGATAGGCAGGCTTTCGGCACAATCACAGGCAGTATCGGTGAAGGTCATGACAATCTTACAGAGCCCTGTTTCATCCAGATTGATTTCATAAATCAACCCTAGATTGTAAACATCCAATTCCACATCTGTATCAAAAACCTTCTCTAGTTTTTCGATAATTTGGTCTTGCAAGGCCAAAGCACGGTCATTGATTTTGATATCGTCTCTCATTACAGTCCCTCCACATGATAAATATCCTCTATTTTCTCATAATTCTGACAATTTGGCAAGTTTTTGATGAATTTTCTGAAAAATATGATAAAATGAAGAAAATACGGAATCAAGGGGAAGTCTATGGAGCAGATTGGAAAAGTTTTTAGACAATTACGAGAGTCAAGAAATATCTCGCTGAGACAAGCAACTGGGGGACAATTTTCTCCGTCTATGTTGTCCCGATTTGAAACTGGTCAGAGTGAGCTTTCGGTGGAAAAGTTTCTATTTGCCCTAGAAAATATATCTGCCAGTGTAGAGGAAATCCTCTTTCTGGCGAGAGGTTTTCAGTATGATACTGATTCTGAGTTGAGAAAAGAAATCCTAGATGTCTTGGATATAAAGAATATAGCACCTCTTGAAGACCTGTATCGCAAGGAATATCAAAAGCATGCCCATTCTCAAAACAAGCAGAAGCATATTCTAAATGCCATTATTATCAAGTCTTATATGAAGAGTATGGATGAAACGGTAGAGTTAACGGCAGAGGAAGCGAAAGTCCTTCATGACTACTTGTTTTCTACCGAGATCTGGGGAATCTATGAACTCAATTTATTTTCAGTCAGTTCACCATTTCTATCTGTTTCTCTTTTTACTAGATATGTACGAGAAATGGTCCGTAAATCTGATTTTCTAATGGAAATGTCTGGTAATCGAAACCTTTTTCACACCATGCTATTGAATGGTTTTTTAGCCAGTATTGAGTGTGAAGAATTCACCAATGCCTCTTATTTTAAACGTGTCATCAAAGAGCATTTTTACAAGGAAAATGAGACCTATTTCCGAATTGTCTATTTGTGGGCGGAAGGTCTCCTTGATAGCAAGCAAGGCAGAGTCAAGGAAGGGCAGAAAAAGATGGAGGATGCTGTCCGTATTTTTGAGATGCTTGGTTGCAACAAATCTGCTGAATACTACAGAAATACGACCGATTGTTGAATATCTGCAAACTAAGAAAATAATTTAAAATTTTAAGCGATAGAATTGTTGATCTCTCTCATGTCATCAAAGAGATTTTATCGTTGTTTTGCTTATTTTGTGTGTTGCATATATTCAAAAGTTTTCCCTTTCAATTTCTAAGTGCTATACTGTAGTCATACTTCATATAGAACTTCGAACAAGAAGGGAGATTATCTATGAAACTATTGTTTAGAAATCAAGCTTATCGTCTCTTGACTTTGTCACGCTTCTTCAATGCTTTTGGTGCTTCGATTTTCAACCTGGTCTTTATCGTCTATGCATCGACCTTGCCACAAGCCTCTTTTGCTGTTGCTATGGCGAATATTGTCATGATTGTTCCGACTCTCTTTACAGTTTTTGTAGGGATTCGGGCAGATTACACGAGGGCCAAGGTCAAATGGATGGTCTATAGCGGTTTGTTTCAGGCGGTTTTATTTTTTCTAGCAGCCCTAGTTGTTCAGCAAGCTAGTCTCTTTGCCTTTTCTAGCCTGTGTTTAATCAATGTCATTAGTGATGTCATCAGTGATTTTGCAGGTGGTTTGCGCATGCCTCTCATTAAGGAAAAAGTAGCTGAAGATGATTTGATGGAGGCTTACTCTTTTTCCCAGTTCATTACCTATATTTCAGCTATTGGTGGTCAAGCTTTTGGAGTCTGGCTCTTAGGGCTATCGGTCAACAATTTTTCCCTCGTTGCGGGAATCAATGCCTGTTTCTTCCTAGTATCAGCCGTCATCCTCTTTTTAGGAAAAAGCAAATTGAGCCTGTCAATTTCATCTCCTGATGGTGAATCACTAAAAAATGAGAAGCTTTCTATCAAAGACCAGTTCCTAACGATTTATCGGAATTTACGCCTTGTTTTTCTTAAAGGTGGACAGAAAAACTTTGGATTCATGATCTTTGCTGTCTTGCTTATCAATGCCTTGGGTGGTTCCTTAGGAGGCATCTACAATATCTTCTTGTTGAGCCATTCTCTCTTGAATTTTTCTTACACAGAGGCGTTATTTATCAGTCAAGTCGGCGCTTTAGTAGCAGTCATCATCAGTAGCCTTACGGGCAATGATTATTTTGGGAAGCAGTCCCTGCCTAGATTGATGATGTGGGCGACCGTAGGACTCAGTCTAGTTGGTCTGGCTAACGTATTCAATCAAGTCGTACTTGGTTTGCTATTTCTCTTTTCAACTCTATATGTGTCTGGTAAAGTTCAACCAAAGATTAGTGCCATGCTCATGAAAAATCTAGCTCCAGAGGTTCTAGCTCGTACCAGTAATTTTTTAGGTCTATTGTTTACCTTATCCATACCTGTGGGAACAGCCTGTTTTTCACTTGTAGCCGTATGGAATATACAGTTGGCTTGGATGCTATTTGTTGGTCTTTCCTTGATAGCTATTTTTTTGACAGGTCTCAATCTCAAAAATGATATCTAATACTCTTCGAAAATCAAATTCAAACCACGTCAACGTCGCCTTGCCGTACTCAAGTACAGCCTGCGGCTAGTTTCCTAGTTTGCTCTTTGATTTTCATTGAGTATAAATCCTAATTTTCTTCTCTTACTGTTTTAATCCCTCTATTTATGGTAAAATAAGACTATTAAGTTTAAAGAGGATTCCCTATGAAATTACAAAAACCAAAAGGAACGCAGGATATTTTACCTGCTGAATCTGCCAAATGGCAGTACGTTGAGGGCTTTGCCCGTGAGATTTTCAAGCGCTACAACTATGCAGAAGTGCGCACGCCTATTTTTGAGCATTACGAGGTTATCAGCCGTTCTGTCGGAGATACAACGGATATCGTAACCAAGGAAATGTATGACTTTTATGACAAGGGTGATCGCCATATTACTCTCCGTCCAGAAGGAACAGCGCCCGTTGTCCGTTCCTACGTGGAAAATAAACTCTTCGCCCCAGAAGTACAAAAGCCAAGTAAGTTCTACTACATGGGCCCTATGTTCCGCTATGAGCGTCCACAGGCAGGGCGTTTGCGCCAGTTCCACCAGATTGGTGTTGAGTGTTTTGGATCTAGCAATCCAGCTACTGATGTGGAAACCATTGCTATGGCAGCTCATTTCCTGAAAGAAATCGATATCCAAGGTGTCAAATTGCACCTTAACACTCTTGGAAATCCTGAGAGCCGCGCGGCCTACCGCCAAGCCTTGATTGACTATTTGACACCGCTCAAGGAGACCTTATCTAAGGATAGCCAGCGTCGTTTGGAGGAAAATCCTCTCCGTGTCTTGGACTCTAAGGAAAAAGAAGACAAGGTAGCAGTAGAGAATGCGCCTTCTATCTTGGACTTCCTTGATGAAGAAAGTCAAGCTCATTTTGATGCTGTGCGTCAGATGTTGGAAAATCTTGGAGTAGACTATATCATCGATACCAATATGGTGCGTGGTCTGGACTACTACAACCACACCATTTTCGAGTTTATCACTGAGATTGAGGGCAATGACTTGACAGTCTGTGCAGGTGGTCGTTACGATGGTTTGGTTTCTTACTTTGGAGGCCCGGAAACTGCTGGCTTTGGTTTTGGACTTGGTGTAGAGCGCCTGCTTCTCATTCTTGAAAAGCAAGGTGTGGCCCTCCCTATCGAAAACGCCCTAGATGTCTATATCGCAGTCTTGGGTGATGGAGCAAATGTCAAGGCCTTGGAGTTGGTCCAAGCTCTTCGCCAACAAGGTTTCAAAGCAGAGCGTGATTACCTCAATCGTAAACTAAAAGCTCAGTTCAGGTCAGCCGATGTCTTTGCGGCTAAGACCCTCATCACCTTAGGAGAGAGTGAAGTCGAAAGCGGACAAGTAACGGTTAAGAACAACCAAACCCGAGAAGAATTGCAAGTATCACTTGAGACAATCAGCCAAAACTTCTCAGAAATCTTTGAAAAACTAGGCTTTTAATGATAGACAAACTGGTCAGAAAACTACTCTGACCTTTTTCTTTTGCAAAATGACAAAAATCATAAACTTTTTGACAAATATGCTTGTCAAAAAGAAAAAGATATGTTACAATAAATTCAAGTTAAGAGAAAAGGAGAAAGGAATGCTTAAAAATCGTCTAAAAGAGCTTCGAGCTCGCGATGGTCTCAACCAAACCGAACTGGCTAAGCTAGCAGGGGTTTCCAGACAGACCGTTAGCCTACTAGAACGGGATGAGTACACCCCGTCCATTATCATTGCCCTGAAAATATCTCAAATTTTCAACGAAACAGTCGAATCGGTATTTCGCTTGGAGGAGGACGAGTGATGAACAAGTACAAAGTGATTTATTATGTAGTGGTCACAGTTCTATTAGTCAGCGTGTTTCTATTGATTGGGATAGACTTAGGCTGGTTTAGTCCCTATCAAAGTAACCAATTTATTTGGGCCTACTTTGCCCTCATACCAGTAATTGAATGGATTGAAAAGAAATCCCAAAATTTAGCAAGTGAAAAAGGAGAATGAATATGAAAAAGAATAAGAAAGGTGGCTTGTTATTTTTAATGTCTATTGTCTTGGGAGGTTTCTTGTACATATTTGTAGATATGTTGAAGGCTGGTGCCGAATCCCACGAAATTATTTTAGATGTAAAAATCTTGATACCATGGATATCAGCTATTGGTTTAGTATTAGGTTTCATTAGCATTCTTTTGACGTTCAATTTCTTAAAGAAAAGCAGAAAATTTCACTCCTTGTATCAAGAGGAAATGGATGATGATCTGAATGAAAGCTATTATGTGCAGATGTATCGGAATCTCGAGTTTGGAACTATTGCTTTTAATAGTGCAAGCGTAGCGATTTTATTGGCTCTCTTCATTTCAGGAAGTGAAGTAATTGTACTCGATATAAGCCATATAACCTTATCCCTTTCCTTTTTGGGGTTAGTGTTAGTTTTAAATGCTCAAAAATATCTTTTTAAGACCATTGCGATTGTTCGTCAGTTTGATTTGGCATTTTTCTCTACACCAAAGGATGTCATGGACTTTATCAATTCTTACGATGAAGGGGAGCGCCAGGCTAATTTGGAACAGAGTTTTCGGATTTTATTCCAACTAAATCAGTATGTCTTGCCAGGTCTCTACATTCTAATTGCTCTCTTTTCCTTACTGACAGGAGAGATTCAGTTACTAGCCTTCTTGCTTGTAGGAGCAATCCATATTTATATCAATGTGATGCAGTTACCTATGGTAAAACGCTATTTCAAATAAAGGAGTTTCTATGATTCGTGTTGAAAATGTAAGCAAAAGTTTTGGGAGCAAAAAAGCTCTTCATCAGATTTCTTTTGAGATTAAGGAAGGTGAAATCTTTGGTTTTCTTGGACCTTCTGGCTCAGGTAAAACAACCATGATCAACGTCTTAACAGGACAGTTGGCTGCCGATCAAGGTAAAACAATTTTGTTAGGCAAGAATTCTCAAGATTTAACCTCAAATGATTTGGAACAAATCGGTATAGTTAGTGATGGCAGTGGTTTTTATGAAAAGATGAGTCTTTACAAAAATCTTCTCATCTATGCTAAGTTATATGGTCTCAAGTCAGATAGAGTAAATCAGGTGCTCCAACAGGTTGGATTGGCAGATGCTAAAGATATTATCGCAGAAAAACTATCTACTGGAATGAAACAACGAATGTTCTTGGCTCGTGCCCTTCTGAATGCTCCAAAGATTCTCTTTCTAGATGAGCCAACCAGTGGTTTAGACCCTACAACATCTAAGATGATTCATACCCTACTTCAAGAATTAAAGCAGGCGGGGACAACTATTTTTCTGACAACGCATGATATGAATGAAGCAACTCTGCTTTGTGATCGCTTATCTCTTTTGAATAAGGGAAATTTAATAGAGTATGGAAGTCCGCAAGATATTATCCAGAAGTACCATGTGGATAAGAAAGTACGTGTGGTTTATAATGATGGACGAGAACAGATAGTTCCATTTGAAGAATTGCCACATTTAGACACGACAGATTTGATGATGGTTCACTCTTGTGAGCCCACTTTAGAAGAAATCTTTATCAGATTAACAGGAGAAAAGTTAGATGTTTAGAAAATTAAATGCCCTACTATGGTTAAGATTACAAGTTCTTATCAGCAATTCAACTTTGTTGGCGACTCTATTGATGCCTTTTGGTATTGCTGTTTTATATAATGAATTCATGAATAAGAATGGAGAATTGAGTATGTTTCTCCTCTCTACGAGTTTGACCATGGTCTTGAGTATGGGAAGTGGTTATATGGTATCGATTATGATGGCAGAAGATAAGGAAAAACGCAATCTTAAATCACTCATTCTAAGTGGTGTGACAGCAACAGAATATACTTTCAGTATGCTTGTTCTCCCTATTCTGATAATGTTACTTGCTATGATTGTACTTCCCATCTATCTTAAAGTAGATCTATCTGGTTATTTATTTGCCTACGTTATCTATTTGCTCCTAGCAACGATTAGTATTATTTTTATCAACATTCTAATCGGTGCGGTATCAGATACTCAATCTAAAGCGCAAGTTTATAGTATCTTCCCTATGTTAATTGTCTCTTTTTTACCTATAATTGCTCTTCAAAATGATACGGCTCAAAAAGTGTTGGATTATTCGTTCATCGGTCCTATTGTAAATCTTTTAAATAAAAAAGGTGGAGAAATATCTTTTTCTAACATCGGCATGTTACTTGCCTGGGTACTTGTGTTAGGAATAGCAAACCTCTTTGTATTGAAAAACAGTTATAAAGCAAGATAGGAGACCTTTATGAAATTACTTAAAAACTTTGGCTGGTTTCTTCTAGCCCTTCTATCCTTTTTCTTTATCTATGGCTTTATTCAGGGGTTGGCGACCTCTTCGCTTGCCTTAGGCGCTTCACCCTATGCTGTTACCCTACTCTATGTGGCCTTGGCTGGAGTTTATGTGTACGGCATTTACAAATGGTATCAGAAAGCTCCTGTTCATATTGAGAAGAGTGGCTTTAACCGATTTATTTGGCTCCCTGCCTTGGTTTGGTTCTTATCTCTGGTTGTCCAGTTTTTCTTGCCAGATGATCCTTCGGTAAATCAACAAATAGCGACAGACTTGACCTTGTCTCAACCACTTTTCTCATTCTTTGCGGTCGTTATTTTTGCTCCTTTGACGGAAGAACTTATCTTTAGAGGGATGTTAGCACGCTATCTCTTTCCTAAGCAGGACAATAGCAAACAAACTCTGCTTTTCCTTCTGGTATCGAGTGTTCTGTTTGCCTTGATTCATTCTCCAGGAACTTTGCAACAGTTTTTAGTTTATGCTAGTCTTGGTTTTAGCTTGGGCTTGGCTTATATTAGCAGAAAAGGTCTGGTCTACAGTATTTCTCTCCACGCTTTGAATAATTTAGTCAGCTTTTTGATGATTCTCATGCTATAATAGAGTCAGGAGGTCACATGAAACGAGTAATTTTATTAGCAGTGATTCAAGCAGTTGTTCTATTTTTCATCATTGGAGCGCTAGCTTATGCCTTTAAGGGCGATTTCTTCTACAACTATCTAGCAGTTGTCTTTGCCCCTATTGCAGGAGTCTTGCGCTTTGGGACAGCTTATACAACGGAAATTGTCTTGCCTCGAAAGGCAGCTGAAATTGCTGAAAAGCGTAAAGCAGGCAACAATTCAAAATAAAAGAGTCCGGTGAAGTTCATCGGATTTTTGTATGGGCGCTAATTTTTAGGGACTTTACCTGATTTTTAAAGACTGACAAACTTTTCTGCTGATTTTCATGAAGAGCCTGCGCTTTTATGGTAAAATAGTAACAGAATAAAAGAGGAGAGAAACAATGAAACGTAGTATGTATGCTGGTCGTGTTCGTGAGGAACACATCGGACAAGAAATAACCTTGAAAGGATGGGTTGGCCGTCGTCGTGATCTTGGTGGTTTAATCTTTATCGACCTTCGTGACCGTGAAGGAATCATGCAGTTGGTTATCAACCCTGAAAAAGTATCTGCAGAGGTCATGGCAACAGCTGAGAGCCTTCGTAGCGAATTTGTTATCGAGGTGACAGGTCAGGTCGCTGCGCGTGAGCAAGCCAATGATAAGTTGCCAACAGGTGCAGTTGAGTTAAACGTGACAGCTCTGACAGTACTTAATACAGCTAAGACAACACCATTTGAGATTAAGGATGGCATTGAGGCAAATGACGATACACGTTTGCGTTACCGTTACCTTGACCTTCGTCGTCCAGAAATGTTGGAAAATCTCAAACTTCGTGCCAAGGTGACCCACTCTATCCGCAACTACTTGGATGAGTTGGAGTTTATCGACGTGGAGACACCATTCCTTTCTAAGTCAACTCCTGAAGGGGCGCGTGACTACTTGGTGCCGTCTCGTGTTAATAAAGGGCATTTTTACGCTCTTCCTCAAAGTCCACAAATCACGAAACAGCTCTTGATGAATGCTGGTTTTGACCGTTACTATCAAATCGTTAAATGTTTCCGTGACGAGGACTTGCGTGGTGACCGCCAGCCTGAGTTTACCCAGGTTGACTTGGAAACGTCTTTCCTTACTGAACAAGAAATCCAAGATATCACAGAAGGTTTGATTGCGCGCGTGATGAAAGAAACTAAAGGCATCGAAGTGACGCTTCCATTCCCTCGTATGAAATATGATGATGCGATGGCGCTTTACGGTTCTGACAAGCCAGATACCCGTTTTGACATGTTGCTTCAGGACTTGACAGAAGTGGTCAAAGGTGTAGACTTTAAAGTCTTTTCAGAAGCACCTGCTGTAAAAGCAATTGTAGTCAAAGGCGCTGCGGACAACTATTCACGTAAAGACATCGACAAGATGACTGAAGTAGCCAAACAATATGGTGCCAAAGGCCTTGCTTGGTTCAAGGTTGTTGATGGAGAATTAAACGGACCAGTTGCTAAATTCTTGACTGGCATCCAAGCAGAATTGACAACGGCGCTTGCTCTTGAAGACAAGGACTTGGTTCTCTTTGTGGCAGATACGCTTGAAGTGGCCAATGCAACGCTTGGTGCCCTTCGTGGACGTATTGCCAAAGAGCTTGGTTTGATTGATAGTGATAAATTCAACTTCCTTTGGGTGGTTGACTGGCCAATGTTTGAATGGTCTGAAGAAGAAGGCCGCTACATGAGCGCCCACCATCCATTCACGCTTCCACAGGAAGAGACTGCTCACGAATTAGAAGGTGATTTGGCGAAGGTTCGTGCCATTGCTTACGATATCGTCTTGAACGGTTATGAGCTTGGTGGTGGTAGCCTTCGTATCAACCAAAAAGACCTTCAAGAACGTATGTTCAAGGCTCTTGGTTTTTCAGCCGAAGAAGCAAATGATCAGTTTGGCTTCCTTCTTGAAGCCATGGACTATGGTTTCCCACCACATGGTGGCTTGGCTATCGGACTTGACCGATTTGTCATGCTCTTAGCAGGAGAAGAAAATATCCGTGAAGTCATTGCCTTTCCTAAGAACAACAAGGCAACTGACCCAATGACGCAAGCTCCTTCAACAGTAGCTCTCAAACAACTAGAGGAACTCAGCTTACAAATAGAAGAAGATGAAACAAGCAAAACGAATTAAGCGGTGGCGCTATTATCTGCGCCGCTTTGCTCATCAGATAAAAATTTTACGTGTCTTACAAAGCATCTCTCGGGAAAAATATGATGAGAAGATTTCGGCTTCTCTGGTCTATGGTTTTTTATCAGCAGTGGCGGTTAATTTCTTTTTCCAACCGGGGCATGTGTATTCGAGTGGTGCGACAGGTCTGGCACAGATTATCTCTGCCTTGAGTAATCACTGGTTTGGTTTTCATATTCCGATTTCGCTAACCTTCTACGCTATTAATTTTCCTTTGATGGTCTTGGCTTGGTATCAAATTGGGCATAAGTTCACCGTCTTTACCTTTATAACGGTATCCATGAGTTCCTTCTTTATCCAGTTTGTCCCTGTGGCGACCTTGACGGAGGATCCCATTATCAATGCCCTTTTTGGGGGTGTTGTCATGGGCTTGGGGATTGGTTTTGCTCTTCGAAACAATATCTCCAGTGGTGGGACGGATATCGTCAGCCTGACTATTCGCAAGAAAACGGGTAAGAATGTTGGTAGTATTTCTTTCTTGGTAAATGGGACCATCATGCTGATAGCAGGCTTGACCTTTGGTTGGGAATACGCTCTCTACTCTATGATTACCATCTTTGTCTCTAGCCGTGTCACAGACGCTGTCTTTACCAAGCAAAAACGGATGCAGGCCATGATTGTGACCAATCATCCAGAGAAGGTAATTGAAAAAATCCATAAAAAATTGCACCGCGGTGCAACCATGATCCACGATGCAGAAGGAACCTATAATCACGAAAGAAAGGCAGTTTTAATCACTGTCATTACACGTGCAGAGTTTAATGAATTTAAACAGATTATGAAACAGGTGGATCCAAGCGCCTTTGTCTCTGTATCTGAGAATGTCCATATTTTGGGACGATTCGTTGAAACAGATAATTAGTAATCAAAAAAACCAGCGCGAGCTGGTTTTTATTTTTCGATAATTTTGTGGGCAATTAACTGACGGTAACAAATTTGCTTATTGCTTTTAGCATCGCTGATAATCTGGAGGATAGTTTCAAAGGAAACACGACCAAGCTCCAAACTATTGATATCAACATAGGCCGCCAAGTTGAGCTTGGGATTGACTGAGTCGAAGCTGAGGACAGGGACATCCAGTTGGTGTTTTGCGATGTAATCACAGACCCCTGCAGCAAGGAGACTATCAATGGTAATAATAGCATCAATATTTGAATCGTGTTTGAAGAGAAGTCTACTAAAGCGATAACCATTATCTTCAAGAAATTCAGTAGCAAAGCAAGTCAGATTAGTATCGAGAGGAAGTTGGTGTTGTTTTAGAGCCATCTCGTAACCTGTCAGACGGTCTTGTGTTACGAAGAGTCGCTTAGTACCTCCGATAAAGGCAATTCGCTTGCATCCTTTTTTGATGAAATACTCTGTCGCATCAAAACCAGCTTGGACATTGTCATTATCGACAAGTGGAATGAAGGGAGATAGTGATTTACCTAAGATAAGGAAAGGAAATTGCTCGTCTGCTACTAACTTAACCAAAGGGTCCTCTTCTTGGGCATAGAGGAAAATCAAACCATCTACACGCTTACCATAGACCATCTGAGAAATCGCTTTAAGTCTCTCTTTTTCATCTTTACCTGTTGCAATCTGAATAGCATAGTGGTTTTCAGAGGCGACTTGGGCGATACCACGGAGGACAGATGGGAAGAAAGGATTTTGATAGAAGGCGTCTGAGTCGTCAGGAAGGACCAAGCCGATAACTTGGGTATAACTGCTTACCAAACTACGAGCGTTGAGGTTGGGGTGGTAATTGAGCTCCTTCATAGCCTTACGAACACGTTTTTTTGTTTCGTCGCTAATGGTTGATTTGTTTTGAATAACACGGGTTACGGTTGAAGGTGAAACACCAGCAGCCTTGGCCACGTCTTTAATCGTAACGGGCATAAAAATCTCCTATTTATGGTAATCTGGATCACGGAAATGCGTTTTATAAAAGATAGTGACCAGATACAGAACAAAAAGAATGTTTTGTACAGTGATGAGGTTTGACATATTTTGGCCAAAGAGTCCCAAAATAAGTGTAATCAGAGTTGGTAATCCTAAACAGTTCAAGATAAAATGGTAGCACTCTTTAAAGGTCCTAAATGAAAAGAGGCGTGATTTCTTAGTGATATAAAGGAGAAGACTCGCTCCTAGAGAGACGATAAAGAAATTCAAACCAAAGAGGAAGCTCGCACCGAGAACTAGAAAGAGACTGATATAGACACGATTCTGCTGGTACCAGTCTTTAGAAATGGCTTGGGTCAAGCTGTCTTTACTTTTGAAACTCTCAGTCTCAATCGCTCGGTAAGAGACACGGGTCAGTTCTTTACTTTCTTTGCTGATGACTAGCTCATTCGTATCGAAATGCAGTTGCAAGTCCTTAGGTAATTCCTTGCTTTGACTTGGACCGATCACAATAGAAGGCTCTTGACTAGCTGTTCCAGTATAAGTTAATTTACCATCAACAATTGTAGCGTGTTCAGAGAGATCCTGGACAACCTTATCTGTCAATGGTTCATAGACATTATCGATAAAGGTTTCTAGCGGATAAGTCTCCTGTGAGCTGTTTTGGATGGCAATAGGTACCATAGATAAGCTGATAAGGAAGATACTGGTAAAGAGAAGCTGAAACCAGTTGAGTCCGAAACGTTTGGACAGGGGCTTACGAAATCCCCAAATACTTGAAAAATATGAAAATGGATATGGAAGCATTTGTATCTTTCTAAAAGGTGTTTTCTATATGAGTATTATTATATAGAGAAATGTACTTTATTTCAAGTCTAGGAGACAAATTGCTTGCTACAAGGATATTTTTACAGTAACAAGTTTTAAAATGAAAAAGGGTGGCGGGGATATATTATCCCTTGTCGCCACCACTTGTAAGTCCTGAAACAAAGTTCTTTTGTAGGAAGAAGAAGAGAATACAGATTGGAAGGGCGATGAGGATAGCGCCTGCTGAGAAGTAGGCAATCTTCAAGTTCTTCGCATTGCTAACGAAGGTTTGGAGACCTACGGCAACAGTAAAGTATTCTTTCTCACGAAGCAAGAAACTAGAGAGGATGTAGTCCCCGAAAGGTCCCATGAAGGCCCAGAGAGCTTGTACGGCAACCATTGGGCGAACCAGTGGAAGAACAATTTGCCAGAAGCGGCGGAAGTGTCCTGCACCGTCTAGTTTTGCAGATTCGTCTAGAGACATTGGCACTGTATCGAAGTAGCCCTTCATGAGCCAAGCATTCATTGGGATACCACCACCAACGTAGAGGAAGATGAGGAACCAGCTGTGGTTAAGGGCGTTCAACATAAGTGCCATAACGAAGAAGGCTGTCAAAGCGGCCATTGTTGGAACCATTTGGATAATCAAGAAGAAGACCAAACTTTGTTTACGAGCCAAGAAATTGTAACGGCTGTAAGCATAACCAGCAAGTACGATAATACTTGTTTGAACAGCCATAGTAATTAAGGCGATAATCAAAGTGTTGAGATACCAAGTACCGTATAGGGTTTCAGTAAAGAGTCCTTTAAAGTTATCAAAATTGAAGTCGATGTTAGTATCGAGTTTAAAGGCCGCGACGTTACCTGCTTTAAAGGCTGACATGATGGTAATCAACAGTGGATAGATAATCACGATTGATAGGCCAATTAAGTAGAGGTAAGTAAGGGTTTGAGTCAGTCTACGTTTGAGTTTAATTGAGTTATTCATCTTAGACGTCCTCCATATCAAATGCGTGTAGTTTCTTGAATGCGATCATAGAGATTGAGATGACAATGATAGAGATAATCAAGGTAACAGCTGCCGCCATTGAGTATTGAGGAGATGTACCTGTTGTCAAACGGTAGATCCATGAGATCAAGATATCAGTTGAACCAGCTCCCCCTCCGACACTACCAGGACCTCCACCATTGAAGAGGTACATGATAGAGAAGTTGTTAAAGTTGAAGGTATATTGGCTAATCAAAGTAGGTGCCGCAACAGCCAAGATCATTGGGAAAGTGATGTTACGGAATTTTTGCCAAGCATTGGCACCGTCAATATAAGCTGCTTCGTAAAGGTCGTTAGGAATAGATTGCAAGATACCCAAAGTCAAAACGTAGATATATGGGAATCCAAGCCAACCTTGCATCATAATCAAGGCAACCTTAGTCCAAGTAGGGTCTGTTTTCCAAGGGATAAGAGCCCCATCAAGGAAAGGAAGGAATTTAGCTAAGATTGGCAATACTTGAGTGTTGATGGCTCCGACACTATCGTTAAACATATTTGAGAATGTCAAGATAGTGATGAAGGCTGGAACAGCCCAAGGAAGAAGGAAAATAACACCAAAGATACGTTTTCCTTTGATAAATGGTTGGTTAGCAATGATAGCTGTGAAGATACCGATGACGATCTGTAAAGTTGAGGCAGCCAAAGCCCAGATGATAGTCCAAGAAAGAACGGCACCAAAGGCAGAACGGAAGGTACTCAAACTCCAGATGTTCGTAAAGTTGGTCAAACCAACCCAGTCCAACAATTTGTTTGGTGGCAAGTGCTGGAAGTCATAGTTGGTAAAGGCGATCATCAAGGTTACGATAACCGGGAATATAATCGCAAAAGTCATGGCAACATAAGATGGAATGATCAAGAGGTAAGGGAAACCATTTTCATAGATTCCTTTGATCATTTCTTTAAAGGTAAGTGCTACTGGTATGCCATTGTTAATGTGTTTGGCAGTTGTATGTGCATCTTTGATATTTGCGAAATAAAAGAGTACATAAACAACTACAAAGATTAAATGGAAGGCACCACGAATCAGCATAAAGAGGGAATTATCACGACCTGGTTTGTCACCAAGAGTGATGAGATTGCTCAATTCAGGGGCTGCAAGTGCTAGGAAGTAAAGGACAAATACGATGGTTACACCAAGGAATATAAAACCTTTGGATTTTTGTTTATTGTAAATCTGTCCTAACCCAGGAATGATAGACAGCAGAGCTGCTTTACTAGGTTGTTGCTTTTCCATAATAACTCCTTTCATAGGATACTGGTTTCTAATTAAAACCTAAACTATATATGTTTTTGATTGATAAATTCAAAGGGGGATTTGATTTCCACCCCCCTTGAACAAATTTTTTATTCACCAAATTTTTGTTTGATTGTTTCTTTGATCAATGTTACAGCGTCGTTAGCAGCTGTTTTCGCATCTTTCTTACCACTTACAGCATCAAAGAGCATAGTTTTCGCTGGATCCCAAACTGCAGACATTTGAGAGATATTTGGCATTGGTTGAGCGTTCTTGAACTGTTTGATAACAGCTGTTGTCAACTCATCATTTTTACCTTCAGCATATGTACGAGCTTCAGTGTTAGCTGGGATTTCGTTAGTTGTATCGTAGAAGGCTTTTTGTTCTTCAGTTGAAACAAGGAAGTCTACAAATTTTTGAGCGCCTTCAAGGTTCTTAGTGCTTGATGGGATAATCCAAGCTTTACCACCACCGAATGCAGCATATTCTTTTCCATTTGGAAGAGTTGGGATAGTTGCAACACCGTAGTTTACTTTAGCATCTTTAAAGGCTTGGGCTTTCCAAGGTCCGTCGATGATAGCAGCTGTTTTACCTTCTTGGAATTGAGTTTGGATTAAGTTGCCAGCACCTTCAGTATCTTGCATACCTTTAGGCCATTTTTCATACCAAGATTTAGCGTAGTTGATACCTGCGATAGAACCGTCGTTTGCAAGACCGATATCTTTAGCGTCTTTACCGTTTTGTCCGAATACGTAAGCACCGTTACCAGCAAGAAGTCCATATGCATAGTAGAAGTTTGTCCAGTCAGCTAGGAAAGCAGAAGTTTTTCCATCTTCTCCAGCGAAGGCATATTTGCTATCTTTAGCAAGGTTTTCTAAGTCAGCAAAAGTTTTTGGAGCTTCTTTTACCAAGTCTTTGTTGTAGTACATAACAAGTGACTCGATAACAGCAGGAGCACCGTAAACTTTACCATCAGCAGCTGTCACAAGAGATTTAGTTTTATCATCTGTTTTAGCACCGTCGCTCAATTTCACTTCTGAGAGTTGTCCGTCAGTACCAAGGCTACCTACACGGTCGTATGGAGCCATCATAACGTCAGCAGCTTGACCTGATTGGTTGTCAAGAGAAAGTTTGTCAAGCCCACCCATTTGGTCTCCTGTTTTGATGGTAACTTTTACGCCAGCTTCTTTTTCGTAAGCTTTTGCAGCTGATTCAGCAAAGGCTTTATATTGGTCTTCAACGTAGAAAGTGAGTTCTTTCGCTTCGGATGAACCAGAATCAGCAGGTTTATCAGCAGTTTTGCTTCCGCAAGCTACCAAAAGCAAGCTAGCAAGTGTAACAGTTCCAAGCACAGCAGCGCTCTTCATGAATTTAGATGACATAGTGTATTCCTCCTAAAGAATAACAAATTTTATAATGAGGAAACGCAAACGTTTTCCTTTATGGGATTAGTATAGCACAATCGGAAAGCGGTTGCAAGTGTTTTTTGTAAAAATTTTTAAAAAAATTGTGAAAAAAGTAAACGCTTCATCGTCATATAATAGTAGAAAATCCCAAAAATCGGTTTTGTTTTAAATTTAAAAAAAGTTGAGAAAACGATTGCCTAATTTACAAATGGAAAGCAGGGAGGATTCTCACTTTATTTTTGCTTAATGAGATAAGTGAAACCCGTATTCCTATTTTGTTTGTTTCCTGAAAGAATATATATACGAGTAAGAAGAAAAATTTTTTAAAAAATAATAAAAAAAAGTTATCTAAAACCGCTTGCATTTATCAAGAAAATAAGCTATACTAGTAATAGCGCAAACGTTTGCGTTCATAAAAATGTAATATCTAACTATAAACACATGAGGTGCTTATTATGAAAAAACGTCAAAGTGGTGTGTTGATGCACATTTCTTCTCTTCCAGGGGCATACGGAATCGGATCATTTGGTAAAAGTGCTTACGACTTCGTTGATTTCTTGGTTCGCACAAAACAACGTTACTGGCAAATCCTTCCACTAGGAACAACTAGTTACGGAGATTCTCCTTACCAATCTTTCTCAGCCTTTGCAGGGAACACTCATTTTATCGATTTAGATATCTTGGTGGAACAAGGCTTGTTGCAAGCAAGTGACCTTGAAGGGGTTGACTTTGGTAGCGATGCATCTGAAGTTGACTATGCGAAAATCTACTATGCACGTCGTCCTCTTTTAGAAAAAGCGGTAAAACGTTTCTTGGAAGTAGGAGATGTTAAAGATTTTGAGAAATTTGCTCAAGACAACCAATCATGGCTTGAACTCTTTGCAGAGTATATGGCTATCAAAGAGCATTTTGACAATCTTGCTTGGACTGAATGGCCAGATGCAGATGCTCGTGCTCGTAAAGCTTCAGCACTTGAAAGCTACCGTGAGCAATTGGCAGACAAGTTGGTTTACCACCGTGTGACTCAATACTTCTTCTTCCAACAATGGTTGAAATTGAAAGCTTACGCTAACGACAACCACATCGAAATCGTTGGAGACATGCCAATCTACGTAGCGGAAGATTCAAGCGATATGTGGGCAAATCCACATCTCTTCAAGACAGATGTCAACGGTAAGGCGACTTGCATCGCAGGATGCCCACCAGATGAATTTTCTGCAACTGGTCAGCTTTGGGGTAACCCAATCTATGACTGGGAAGCAATGGACAAAGACGGCTACAAATGGTGGATTGAACGCTTGCGTGAAAGCTTCAAAATCTACGACATCGTTCGTATCGACCACTTCCGTGGTTTCGAATCTTACTGGGAAATCCCTGCTGGTTCTGATACAGCAGCACCTGGTGAGTGGGTGAAAGGTCCTGGCTACAAGCTTTTTGCAGCCGTTAAGGAAGAGCTTGGTGAGATAAACATCATCGCAGAAGATCTTGGTTTCATGACAGACGAAGTTATCGAATTGCGTGAACGTACTGGCTTCCCAGGAATGAAGATTCTTCAATTTGCCTTCAACCCAGAAGACGAAAGTATCGATAGTCCACACTTGGCACCTGCTAACTCAGTTATGTACACCGGAACACACGATAACAATACGGTCCTTGGTTGGTACCGTAACGAGATCGATGATGCGACTCGTGAATACATGGCTCGCTACACTAACCGTAAAGAATACGAAACAGTGCCACATGCTATGCTTCGTACAGTCTTTTCATCAGTTAGCTTCATGGCAATTGCAACTATGCAAGATTTGCTAGAATTGGATGAGGCAGCTCGTATGAACTTCCCATCTACCCTTGGTGGAAACTGGTCTTGGCGTATGACTGAAGATCAATTGACACCAGCTGTCGAGGAAGGCTTGCTTGACTTGACAACAATCTATCGCCGAATCAATGAAAATTTGGTAGAATTAAAGAAATAATACAATATCAGGAGACACCTTAAACATGTTATCACTACAAGAATTTGTACAAAATCGTTACAATAAAACCATTGCAGAATGTAGCAATGAAGAGCTTTACCTGGCTCTTCTTAACTACAGCAAGCTTGCAAGTAGTCAAAAACCAGTTAACACTGGTAAGAAAAAAGTTTACTACATCTCAGCTGAGTTCTTGATTGGTAAACTTTTGTCAAACAACTTGATCAACCTTGGTCTTTACGACGATGTTAAAAAAGAACTTGCAGCTGCAGGTAAAGACTTGATCGAAGTTGAAGAAGTTGAATTGGAACCATCTCTTGGTAATGGTGGTTTGGGACGTTTGGCTGCCTGCTTTATCGACTCAATTGCTACTCTTGGTTTGAACGGTGACGGTGTTGGTCTTAACTACCACTACGGTCTTTTCCAACAAGTTCTTAAAAACAACCAACAAGAAACAATTCCAAATGCATGGTTGACAGAGCAAAACTGGTTGGTTCGCTCAAGTCGTAGCTACCAAGTGCCATTCGCTCACTTCACATTGACATCAACTCTTTACGATATCGATGTACCTGGTTACAAGACAGAAACTAAGAACCGCTTGCGTTTGTTTGACTTGGATTCAGTTGACTCTTCAATCATTAAAGACGGTATCAACTTTGACAAGACAGATATCGCTCGCAACTTGACTCTTTTCCTTTACCCAGATGATAGTGACCGTCAAGGTGAATTGCTCCGTATCTTCCAACAATACTTCATGGTTTCAAACGGTGCGCAATTGATCATCGAAGAAGCAATCGAAAAAGGAAGCAACTTGCATGACCTTGCTGACTACGCAGTTGTACAAATCAACGATACTCACCCATCAATGGTTATCCCTGAATTGATCCGTCTTTTGACTGCTCGTGGTATCGAACTTGACGAAGCAATCTCAATTGTTCGTAGCATGACTGCCTACACTAACCACACAATCCTTGCTGAAGCCCTTGAAAAATGGCCTCTTGAATTCTTGCAAGAAGTGGTTCCTCACTTGGTACCAATCATCGAAGAATTGGACCGTCGTGTGAAAGCAGAAGTGAAAGATCCAGCTGTTCAAATTATTGACGAGAGTGGACGTGTTCACATGGCCCACATGGATATCCACTACGGATACAGCGTTAACGGTGTAGCAGCGCTTCACACTGAAATCTTGAAGAACTCTGAGTTGAAAGCCTTCTATGACCTTTACCCAGAAAAATTCAACAACAAAACAAACGGTATCACTTTCCGTCGTTGGCTCATGCATGCTAACCCAAGCTTGTCTCACTACTTGGATGAGATTCTTGGAGAAGGTTGGCACCATGAAGCTGATGAGCTTGAAAAACTTTTGTCTTATGAAGACAAAGCAGCTGTCAAAGAAAAATTGGAAAGCATCAAGGCTCACAACAAACGTAAATTGGCTCGTCACTTGAAAGAACACCAAGGTGTGGAAATCAATCCAAACTCTATCTTTGATATTCAAATCAAACGTCTTCACGAGTACAAACGCCAACAAATGAACGCTTTGTACGTAATCCACAAATACCTTGACATCAAAGCTGGTAACATCCCTGCTCGCCCAATCACAATCTTCTTTGGTGGTAAAGCAGCTCCAGCCTACACAATCGCTCAAGACATCATTCACTTGATCCTTTGCATGTCAGAAGTTATTGCTAACGATCCAGCAGTAGCTCCACACTTGCAAGTAGTTATGGTTGAAAACTACAACGTTACTGCAGCAAGCTTCCTTATCCCAGCATGTGATATCTCAGAACAAATCTCACTTGCTTCTAAAGAAGCTTCAGGTACTGGTAACATGAAATTCATGTTGAACGGAGCTTTGACTCTTGGTACTATGGATGGAGCTAACGTGGAAATCGCTGAGTTGGTTGGAGATGAAAACATCTACATCTTCGGTGAAGATTCAGAAACTGTTATCGACCTTTACGCAAAAGCGGCATACAAATCAAGCGAATTCTACGCTCGTGAAGCTATCAAACCATTGGTTGACTTCATCGTTAGCGATGCAGTTCTTGCAGCTGGAAAAAAAGAGCGCTTGGAACGTCTTTACAATGAATTGATCAACAAAGACTGGTTCATGACTCTTCTTGACTTAGAAGATTACATCAAAGTGAAAGAGCAAATGTTGGCTGACTACGAAGACCGTGACGCATGGTTGGATAAAGTTATCGTTAACATTTCTAAAGCAGGATTCTTCTCATCTGACCGTACAATCGCTCAGTATAACGAAGATATCTGGCACTTGAACTAAGATACAAGTTTATACTAATACATTTTGTAAAAAAGCGAGTTTCGATTGAAATTCGCTTTTTTGCCTCTTTATTTGAATGCTGTGGATTTGGGTCAATCTTGTCTAAAAATAGGGAAATCCTAGATACAGTGAAGGCTTAAAATGCTGGTTTTTACTGTCTTCAGCCTTATATTTCTTCGTAGTTGATTACCTCATATCTCTTGTATTCGCTTACACAAAGTATTATAATATGATTATAGGAAAGAAGGTGTTTTTATGTGGAAAAAATATTTTTCAAAATATAAATGGACTGATTTATTTTGGATACTATTTGTGATTTTGACATGCCTCTTGGCGGGTAATAATACTCTTTTCCCCCTTACCCATCAAGAAATCTCTTATCATGGGTGCTTATTGGGAATTACACTCGCCTTATTTCACTTGCTATTTATTGATAAGTTTGTTATCTCGAATCGAAAATAAAGATTAGGGCTATGCTTGGCTGTGTACTTTTAGGATTGATTTTTGGGGGAAGATTTTGTCTCTATTATTTATTATTTTAAATTTGTTTATCTTGTACAAGATCTATTCTTTGAGGCGGGAGAAATCAAAATACTTGATTTATACGGCCTATATCATATTTGGGGTAAATGTAATATATGGTATTCAATGGTTATTAAGAGAACTGGTTTCAAAGATTTCCACTTAATGTGTATAGAAACTCCAGTGATTTTTGCATAACAAAACGCATAAGATTAAGGATTTAGTTCTGTATTGCACAGGACTGAGTCCTTTTAGTTTTACCTTAATTCGTTTATTGTTGTAGTAATCAATATAGTCTACAATAGCTTGTTCCAATTGATTAAGTGATTTAAACGTCTTCTCGTAACCATAAAACATTTCGGATTTCAAAATCCCAAAGAAGGATTCCATCATGCCATTGTCTGGGCTGTTACCTTTACGTGACATAGATGGCTGAATTCCCTTACTCTCTAGGAATCGATGATAAAAATCGTGTTGGTATTGCTAACCTTGGTCGCTGTGTAAAATGGTATTTTCATAGTATTTCTCTGTAAATGCCTGTTCCAACATCGTTTTTACTTGTTCTAAGTTGGGTGAAGTTGAAAGATTATAAGCGATAATTTCGCTATTAAAGCCATCTAAAACTGGTGATAAGTAAAGCTTTTGAGTACTTGCTGGAATGGTAAATTCTGTCACGTCCGTATAGCACTTTTCCATTGGTTTAGCTGCTTCAAATTGGCGTTGAATAAGGTTGTCTGCTTTCTTGCCAACATCTCCTTTATGAGAAGAATACTTGCGTTTCTTGCAGATTCTAGCTTGTAAATTGAGCACTTTCATCAAGCGTTGAACTCTTTTATGATTGACCACATAACCACGATTTCTTAATTCTAAATGAATCCGACGATATCCGTAATTTCCTTTGTGTTCGGTAAAAATAGCTTGAATTTCAGTTTTAAGCTTTTGATCCTTATCTGGTTTGTCTAGCTGTTTCAAATGATAGTAGTAGGTCGAACGAGCGAGTTTAATGGCTTTTAGAAGAATATCTAACGAAAACTCAGTCATTAATTCTTGAACAATTTCTGTCTTTCTTCTTTCTCTTTTTTCTCCTTCAATCGGAGTTCTCTCAACTTTTTTAGGATGGCATTCTCCGCTCTCAGGTACTCATTTTCTGCTTGAAGGCGTTCTAACTCTGTCATCTCTTCGGGTTTCTTCTTTGGTTTACGTCCCATTTTAGATGGTCTCCCTTTTGTTTTCTCAACAATAGTATACCCGTTTTTCTTGTATTGTGCCATCCAATTTGGAAGCATACCACGATTTGGGAGAGCATATTCGAGAGAAACTCTATCTTGAGACCAATTTTCATGTAGGACTTTATCAATCATTTCTTGTTTTAAACGAGGAGAATAGTAACGATTTTTTCCTTTTTTGACGAACTCCATTCCGTAACGATCAATCAATTTAATCATGTACCTAAGATTAGAATTGTTTATCCCAAATTTATTTGAAAGCTTCTCTAAGCTATATCCTTGTTTTCTAAGTTCATAGATCTGAACTTTATCATCATAAGTTAATTTCATAATAAAAACACCCCAAAAGTTAGATTTTTTCTGTCTAACTTTTGGGGTGCAGTTCATTCACTAAATTACCGTTTTTTTATTTAAATTCTATTAACTACCTATTACTATTAATTACCCTGAGGCCATCGTTTATAAATTGACCCAAAACGTCAAGTCCGTTATAAATAAAGAGTCCTAAAATTATAGATGAAATAATAATACTTACACAAATAAAATATGTACGTTTTTTTTCATTCATAATATCGACTACCTCCTAAGTTAGTATAGACTAATAGTTGTATAGACTAATAGTTCCGTTTTGATTAAATGGAACTCTATAATATGATGTACCTCCAATAGTACCTCCAAATGTAAATCCAGCTCCTAACAACTCTGCTTTAACTTGAGCTGAACCACTACTGTTTATAGCTGCTGTTAAAGTACCATTATAAGCATACTTTATACTTGTTGTGGGGTATCCTTTTGGAGACCAAACATCAACGTTTTGTCCTTCAATATATGTGTTTGTAATAGAATTTGTTATTCCTAAGTAATAACCTTGAACTGAGTTAATCTGACGGAAAGAACCCTCATTATATAATTCAATGTTTACACTTAATTGAACTGTAGTTCTAGCAAATGTTGCACTTCTTTTTAATGTGTGTGAAGTAACTGTAGATCGAGAGAGATCTGGAATAAATTCAATAGTTTCAACAACCTTTCCAGTATCACTATCAATAACAGTTGCAACTTCGTTGAATCCTGATTTCGAATATACTACTTCTGGATTAGGGATATTGTAATCCTCAACAGTAAATTGCAGTTCGTTGAATTTTATAACAAGGTCATTAGTGGTATCGGCGTTTACAGAAATAGGCAAATAAAACAATGCTAAACAACTAAATAATAGAGTAATTAGTATTTTTTTCATGATAATGATCACCTACCATTCTTTCATAACTAAGTTGGATATTAAGAGTTGATAATTATAGTTTGTACATTGGAATCATCTGCTTTCTTATAGGAATATTAATTGAATAAGGCAATTTCTTTTTATTTGTATTCGCTTACATTTTATCATATAATGTTATTGTAGTCAAGAAAAATGTGTTATTATGTTAAAAAATATTTTTCAAAATATAAATGGACGGATTTATTTTGGATTTTATTTATCATTTTGACCTGCCTCTATATAGGTAACCACGATTTGTTTCCTCTCAATCATCAAGAAATCTCTTTTCGTGGTAGCTTGTGGGGGTTAGTACTGGCCTTATATCACTTACTGTTCATTGATAAGTTTGTTATTTCGAATCGAAAATAAATGGAGAAGCTAAAAGCTTTAAATGTTTTAGACTTTTGGGATAGATAGTTTAAAAATTGAAATTTAAAACCGCAGATCTTCTTGAAATGCGGTTTTTTGTGTCAATTATAGTACTTTCCCAACCAGAATCTCAGCCTCAATAGTAATCTCTGTCAGTTGGCTCCAGTCAATCTTAGTCTGGTCGATGTGAAAGAGTAGGGGCGTCATGCTGAGTAGGGCTTGGAGCTGCTCTGTTGTGATAGGTTTGGTTAGTGAGGCATTTTTACTGGATAAGATAGTGAAGTTGTTTTGGAAATGATTTTTGATATCTTGGTTGGAATAGTCCTTGTTTGTCAGCTGGTCTTGTACCTTCTGACGGATTTCCTTGAGGTGATTTTTAGTTGGAATAACCTTTATCAAGATGCCGTCTTTGGATAGAACGCGACGAAATTCTCCGTAATTGGCAGGGGAAAAGATATCAAGTAAGATATCCATGCTGGCGTCTTTTATAGGAAGACGAGCTAAGTCACCAACGAACCAATTGACTGCCCAGTTGGGTTCGCTCTTGGCAGCGATTTGGACGGAATCTTTGGAAATATCAAAGGCATAGAAGGTTTTGTCAGGATGCCTTTCTTGAAGCTTGCGAGAATAGAATCCTTCGCCACAACCGATATCTAAAATTGTTTTGGCATTTTTTGAGTTTGAAAGTAAATCAGAGACGACCTCTAGAATAGCCTGATAAAAGCTGGCTTCTAGGATTTGTTGACGGTTTTGAAAATTTTCCTTGTCGTAGTTAGCAGATTGCTTGATTTGAGGTGCTAAATTGACATAGCCAAATTTAGCTAAGTCAAAAGAATGGCGATTGTTGCATTTGAGACTGCTCTCTACCAGAGTCAGATTTTCTTGACAGACAGGACAGGCAAAGGCAGTCGCAGAAGCAAAACGCTGAAGTTTGGGTTTGAGATTTGTATTCATAGTTTAAGTGTATCAAAAGAGGCAAATGAAAGCAACTTTAGGAATAAGTAGATGGGAGATTCAGTAGAAATAAAACTAATACTCTTCGAAAATCAAATTCAAACCACGTCAACGTCGCCTTGCCGTACTCAAGTACAGCCTGCGGCTAGTTTCCTAGTTTGCTCTTTGATTTTCATTGAGTATAATTCTCCAATTTATAAAATAAAATTGCTTTTATATCTAAATTGCTATATAATAATGATGAGGAGGAAATAAGTATGTTAAAAGAAGTATTAAGCGTCGCAAAAGTTGCGAAAAAATCATCACTCTTTTTGGGTGGTGTCGCATTTGGTACCCTTGGCTTGAAAATCTTAGCAAGTAAGGAAGCTAAAAAAGGTTATTCTAAAGCTTTGGCTAAGGCTTACAAGTTGAAAGACGGGCTAGATGCATCTGTTTCTGTTGTGAAACAACATGGAGACGATGTCTTGCAAGATGCCAAATATTTGTACGAGCAAGAGAAAAAAGAAGAGCAATTAGATAGCCTTATAGGAGAATAATATGTCTTTTAAAGTGCTACATAGAGGATACCAACATATCCGACTATCATCTTCTTTTTCACTCACCTTGGATATTCAAGACTATCTTCGTTCCTTGGCGAGAGATGAAAAGGGGATTGAGTCTATCCAGTTTTACATGGATCAACAGCACTTTACTCTACGTATAAAAGAAGGCTTTTCTGTATTAGATAATGCAGAAGCCTTTTTAAAAAGAATTGATAAAGGGAAAGTTTCTGAGTTGATGACTCTTCCCATTCGTAGAGAAGAGAGTGCTTATTCTATTGTTTCAGGTGCAGCGATTAAGCGTATGATTTTTCGTAGTTTTGTGCCTTATCCTATTCGCTATATATGGACTTGTTATCAGGCTTTGGGCTATATCAGAGAAGCCTATCAAACACTAGCGCGTAAGGAACTAACGATGGAGGTCTTGGACTGTTCGGCGATTTTATTGTCCTTGTTTATGAACCAATCCAAGACAGCTAGCAATATCATGTTTATGCTTGATTTGGGGAATCATTTAGATCAGTGGTCCTTGAAAAAAACTGCAACAGATTTAGAACAAAGCCTTCTTGCAAAAGAGAGCGATGTATTTCTAGTACAGGGGGATATGGTCGTTAGTATCAAGAGTTCCGATGTTCAAATAGGAGATGTCTTGGTCCTATCTCAAGGAAATGAAATTCTGTTTGATGGACAAGTAGTTTCAGGTTTAGGTATGGTCAACGAAAGTTCCTTGACGGGAGAGAGTTTTCCAGTTGAAAAAAGAGAGTCTGATTTGGTTTGTGCAAATACAGTATTAGAAACTGGAGAGTTGCGCATTCGTGTAACCGATAATCAGATGAACAGCCGGATTTTACAGCTGATTGAGTTGATGAAGAAATCTGAAGAAAACAAGAAAACGAAACAACGCTATTTCATCAAAATGGCGGACAAGGTCGTCAAATATAATTTCTTGGGGGCTGGTCTGACTTACCTATTAACAGGTTCTTTTTCTAAGGCTATTTCTTTCCTATTGGTCGATTTCTCCTGCGCTTTGAAAATCTCTACTCCTGTAGCTTATTTAACAGCTATCAAGGAGGGGTTGAATCGTGAAATGGTGATTAAGGATGGGGATGTTCTGGAGAAATATCTGGAAGTTGATACTTTCTTGTTTGATAAGACGGGAACAATCACAACTAGTTATCCTATAGTTGAAAAGGTGTTACCTTTTGGGGACTATAGTGAGGAAGATATTCTCAGAATCAGTGCCTGTCTTGAGGAACACATTTATCATCCTATTGCTAATGCCATCGTCAAGCAAGCTGAGATAGAGGGGATTGAACATGAGGAAATGCATGGGAAACTCCAATATATCGCAAGCAAGGGGATCAAATCTCATATAGATGGGCAACCAGTTCTTATTGGGAATTATGTTTTGATGCAGGATGAGCAAATTCATATCAGTTCAGAACAAAATGCTTTAATTGAAGAGTACAAGAGTCACTACAATCTCTTATTCTTGGCTTATCAGAATGAATTGATTGGAATGTTCTGCATTCATACTCCTTTGAGAAAAGAAGCAAAAGCAGCCTTGGAGAAACTTAAGGCACAAGGGAAAAAATTGATTCTGGCAACAGGGGACACCCTGGTTAGGACAGAGGAATTAGTTAAAGATTTGCCCTTTGATCAGGTCTATACAGACTTGAAACCTGATGGGAAATTCGAGTTAGTAGAGGAACTACAGAAAGCAGGTCATACTATTTTGATGGTTGGGGATGGGTTGAATGACTCAGCGGCTCTAACCCTATCAGATATCGGTGTGGTGATGAATGAGAGTGCAGATATTTCTAAGCAGATGAGTGATATCTTATTGTTAGATAATCGCTTGGATTTCTTCCAAGAGTTGGATTGGCTATCATCATCTTTGCAAACCCTCATCAAGAAGAATATTCAAGATACCGTTGTCGTAAATAGTAGTTTGATTGGTTTTGGCTTGTTTAATTGGCTCAGCCCTTCAAATCTCTCTATCTTACATAATCTAACAACCTTACGTATTGTACTGCGTAGCCTGTCTATTAAGGGATAGGTGGGGACTATTAACAGCAAAAAGGAGTTACCTTTCTCGAGGTTAACTCCTTTTTTTATAGGTAAATGTTGAACAGTTTAGTAAGTCAAAACAAAATATTTTTTCTTTCCACGACGGATAACAGTCAGTTCGTTCTCTAACTTATCTGCGTCACTCAAGACATAGTCAAGGTCTTGGATACGGTCGCCGTTGACGTAGATGGCTCCATTTTTAACATCTTCACGGGCTTGGCGTTTTGAGTTAACCACACCAGATGACACGAGGAGTTCCACGATATTGTGGTTTTCGTCTGCTTGTACTTGGTAGTTTGGCACTCCACGAAGTCCTTGTTTGAGTTCTTTGACAGAAAGGTTTTTGATGTTTCCTGCAAAGAGTTGTTCAGTGATGTTAAGGGCTTCTTTGTAGGCTTCTTCGCCGTGAACAAGTGTAACGACTTCACGAGCCAAGACTTTTTGAGCTAAGCGTTCGTGTGGAGCCGCTTCAAATTGTTTACGGATGTCTTCAATCTCATCAAGTGACAAGAAGGTAAAGATCTTCAAGAAGCGAATAGCATCTGCATCCATAACGTTCATCCAGAATTGGTACATTTCGTATGGGGAAGTCTTTTCAGGATTGAGCCAGACTGCATTTCCTTCTGATTTACCAAATTTCTTACCAGTTGCATCTGTGATCAGTGGAACAGTGATAACGTGGCCTGTCTTGTCAGCCTTACGACGAAGCAATTCAGTACCAGCTGTCATATTTCCCCACTGGTCAGAACCACCGATTTGAAGCGTTACGTTGTGGTCTTGATTAAGAACGAAGAAATCGTAACCTTGCATAATTTGGTAGGCAAACTCAGTGTATGAAATTCCTGTTTCAATCCGTTTTTTCACAGACTCCTTGCTCATCATGTAGTTGACAGTGAAGTATTTTCCGATATCACGGAGGAAGTCAATGAAGCTGATGCTGCCAAACCAGTCGTAGTTGTTGACCATGACAGCCTTGTTTTCACCATTTTCAAAGTCAAGAAAACGAGAAAGTTGTCCTTGGATAGACTTGACCCAGCCATCTACTGTGTCTTTTGTTTGGAGACTACGTTCAGCATCTTTGAAGGACGGATCTCCGATGAGACCTGTAGCACCGCCAACGAGCGCATAAGGTTTGTGACCTGCTAGTTGCAAGCGACGACTTGTTAAGATTGCGACAAGGTGGCCTAGGTGAAGGCTGTCAGCAGTTGGATCGTAGCCAGTATAATAAGAAACTTGACCTTCTTCTAGGGCTTTACGCAAAGCTTCTTCATCAGTCGTTTGAAAAATCAAACCACGCTCTTTTAGCTCATCAAAAATGTGCATGTGTCTTTTCTCCTTTTTAAAAATATTGTTTCTACCTATTGTATCACAAACTTGGGCAATAGCCTAGCAGAATAGGGAAGAAAGTGGCTATTTTATTGAAAGTTTACCTTTTATGGTATAATAGATAGAGTGAGGAAATCCATGCAAAATCAATTAAATGAATTAAAACAAAAAATGCTGGACTTTTTCCAGCTAGTAAAATCAAAAATAAATCATAAAAAATCAGAGAAGGTCTTAGAAGAGAAGAAGTCAGATGGGACAGGTGGGAAAGTTCTGGCTATCCTAGGTAGCCTTTTAGTTGCTATCAAGGGAATTTTGAATACTCTCTTTATTCTAGGCTTTATCGGTGGGCTTTTTGGTGCTGGTGTAGCTCTTGGTTATGGAGTTGCTTTGTTTGACAAGGCCAAGGTTCCCCAAGCGGAGGACTTGGTCAAGCAGGTTAAAAATATTTCTTCCATCTCAGAAATTGTTTATGCAGATGGGAGTGTCATTGCTTCTATTGAGAGTGACCTACTGCGAACATCTGTTTCATCTGAGGAAATATCAGACAATCTCAAAAAGGCTATCGTTGCTACTGAGGACGAACATTTTCTTGAACATAATGGGGTTGTGCCAAAAGCTGTGATTCGGGCGACTTTGGGAACCTTTGCAGGTTTGGGCTCATCTAGCGGGGGCTCGACCTTGACCCAACAGTTAATCAAACAACAAGTGGTTGGAGATGCTCCGACTTTGGCTCGTAAGGCTACAGAAATTGTTGATGCCCTTGCCTTGGAACGCAGCATGAGTAAGGATGAAATCTTGACTACTTATCTCAATGTTGCTCCCTTTGGTCGAAATCATAAAGGACAGAATATTGCAGGTGCCCAGCAAGCTGCTAAAGGGATTTTCGGTATCGATGCCAACAAGCTGAGTATTCCCCAAGCTGCCTTCCTAGCAGGTTTGCCACAGAGTCCGATTACTTATTCCCCTTATGAAAATACTGGAGAGTTAAAGAGTGATGAAGACTTAGAACTTGGTTTGAAGCGGGGCAAGGATGTTCTCTACAACATGTACCGTACGGGTGCTCTGACTCAGGAAGAATACGACCAGTACAAGGATTATAATCTCAAACAAGATTTCTTGCCATCAGGATCTATCAATGCTGTTTCGAGGGATTACCTTTACTTTACGGCTATGGCTGAAGCGACAGACCGTATGTATGATTATTTAGTTCAACAGGACAATGCCTCTAGTCAGGAGTTGAAAAAGGAAGCGGTTCAAAAGGCCTATCATGAGCGAGCTGAGCAGGAACTAAGTAACGGTGGCTATAAAATCACGACAACAATCAATAAAAAAATCCATACTGCCATGCAAAATGCAGTTGCTAACTACGGTCGTTTGGTAGATGATTCGACTGGGCAGCCTGAAGTAGGGAATGTTTTGATGGACAATAAAACGGGGGCTGTTCTAGGTTTTGTTGGTGGTCGTAATTACCAGACTAACCAAAACAATCACGCCTTCGACACCAAGCGTTCGCCAGCCTCTACAACCAAGCCTTTGTTGGCCTACGGTATTGCCATTGACCAAGGTTTGATGGGAAGCGCTAGTATCTTGTCCAATTATCCGACAAAATTCTCTAATGGCAATCCTATCATGTATGTAAATAGTCCAGGTACAGGCATGATGACTTTGGGTGAAGCCTTGAACTATTCGTGGAATATCCCAGCCTATTGGACCTATCGCATGCTACGTGAGAAGGGTGTGGATGTCAAGGGTTACATGGAGAAAATGGGTTACGAGATTCCGGAGTACGGTATCGAAAGTCTGCCTATGGGTGGTGGGATTGAAGTCACAGTTGCCCAGCATACCAATGGTTATCAAACAATTGCTAATAACGGTGTTTACCATCAGAAACATGTGATTTCTAAGATTGAATCACCTGACGGTAGGGTAATCTATGAATTCCAAGACAAACCAGTTCAAGTGTACTCGAAGGCAACGGCAACAATTATGCAGAGTTTGCTTCGTGAGGTGATTTCATCTCGGATCACTTCAAGTTTCCAAACGGATTTGGCTTCCATCAATTCAAGCTTAGCTCGTGCAGACTGGATTGGTAAGACTGGTACAACTAATGAAGATGAAAATATGTGGCTCATGCTGTCAACACCAAGATTGACTCTAGGTGGTTGGCTAGGGCATGATGATAACCGCCCAATGGCTAAGGGGGCTGGGCATTATCGAAATGCCAAATATATGGCTTACTTGGTCAACGCTATCCAACAGGCTGAGCCTGGTGTTTGGGGCAATGAACGCTTTAATCTTGATTCTAGTGTGACCCAGTCTCAGGTCCTCAGATCTACAGGGCAGAAGCCTGGCAAAGTATCCGTTAATGGAAAAACAGTGGATCTTTCAGGGGCTACTGTAACGAGCTATTGGGCTAATAAGGCGGGAGCTCCTACGACAAGCTATCACTTTGCTATTGGAGGAAGTGAAGCAGATTACCAAAACGCTTGGTCAAGCATCGTTAGCACATTGCCAACTCCTTCTAGCTCAAGTACTAGTTCAAATAGCAGTTCAAGTAGTAGTTCAAGTAGTAGTTCTAACAACAGTAGCAATTCAAGCGCTACTAGACCTTCTTCTTCAACGACGAGACGATAAGTTCTTTAAACTTTTCTAAATGAAGTGGCTAATCAATGGATTGCCACTTTTTTCTTTTTTCCTTTCGTGTTACAATAAAGGTATGAATCAGTATCAGAAAAAGATTGTTAAAGGAACTATTTATTCGCTTCTATCTGGCTTAATATGGGGAATCTGTGGGATTTTAGGAGAGTATTTCTTTACTCATTATCAAGTGTCTTCTGGCTGGATTACCTCTATGCGTTTGACACTGGCAGGGAGTATTGTGCTCATTTGGTCTGCAGTGCAATTAAAATCGCAAGTGCTAGATATTTGGCGAGATAAGAAAAATTACCTGCCCTTTTTAGCCTATGCTATTTTGGGGATTTTTTCAGTTCAGTATTTTTTCTATCTCTGTGTAGAATACTCAAATGCAGCGACAGCAACTATTTTACAGTTTATCAGTCCTGTCTTTATCCTCTTTTACAATCGCTTGGTTTATCAAAAACGAGCGTCAAAAAGCGCTATTTTTTATGTTTTGGTTGCCATGTTGGGTGTTTGCTTGATGGCGACAAAGGGAGATCTCTCTCAATTATCCATGACACCGCTAGCACTTGTGACGGGTTTGCTGAGCGCCATGGGGGTCATGTTTAATGTTATCTTACCTCAACCTTTTGCTAAGCGTTATGGGTTTGTACCCACGGTTGGGTGGGGGATGATTTTGGCAGGTTTATTTAGCAATGTCCTCTCGCCGGTTTATCAGCTTTCCTTTACTCCTGATATTTGGAGTATCTTGATTTGTCTCATTATCGCTTTCTTTGGAACGGCTTTTGCCTTTTTTATTTCCATGAAGGCTGTTTCCTTGGTTTCTCCTTTGGTGGTTTCCGTTATCAGTGCCAGTGAACCTCTCTCTTCTGCTCTCTTGAGTGTTTTATTTTTAGGCTTGGTAGTGGATTGGTCCCTTCTTCTAGCTATGGCGCTGATTATTTTACCCATGATTTTCCTATCGATAGAAGAAGCTAAAGAAAGTGAATAAAAAGTCTTTTCTTAATTCTAAAAGTGTGCTATACTAGAATAGTCAATAAAACACGGGGAGATAGTTGTGAAGAGTGTTTTTAGGTTGTATCGGTAGGGGCTTGCTTTTACCGACAGCACGTTTTATCTCACATCCCTAAAAATCATACCTAAAAACAAACAAAAAGGCTTCAAATTTGAGGCCTTTTTTGGTAGAATAGGTATCATTAAAATGAACTAGGAGGCGCTTATGACTGCTACAAAAATGAACGCACAAGAAATTATCCAATTTATCGCCAATGCTGAAAAGAAAACCAGTGTTAAAGTAACCTTTGAAGGACAACTTGCAACTGCTGTACCAAGCTCTGTTGTTAAACTAGGGAATGTCCTATTCGGAGATTGGAAGGACGTGGCTCCGCTTCTCGATGGTTTGGTAGAAAATCAAGACTATGTTGTTGAGCAAGATGCTCGTAATTCTGCAGTTCCCTTGCTAGACAAACGTGCTATCAATGCTCGTATCGAGCCAGGTGCTATTATCCGTGATCAGGTTGAAATTGGAGACAATGCTGTTATCATGATGGGAGCAGTTATCAATATTGGCGCTGAAATTGGCGCAGGAACCATGATTGACATGGGTGCTATCCTTGGTGGCCGTGCTATCGTTGGGAAAAACAGTCACGTTGGTGCAGGTTCCGTTCTTGCAGGTGTGATTGAGCCAGCTAGCGCAGAACCAGTCCGTGTTGGAGATAATGTTCTTATCGGCGCTAATGCAGTGGTTATCGAAGGAGTCCAAATCGGTAGTGGTTCAGTTGTCGCAGCAGGAGCTATTGTTACCCAAGATGTCCCAGAAAACGTGGTGGTAGCAGGTGTTCCAGCTCGTATTATCAAAGAGATTGATGCCCAAACCCAACAAAAAACAGCGCTAGAGGATGCGCTTCGTACCTTGTAATTGTAAAAGTAATAAAGAGGCGGGACCCTTTTTCCAGCCTCTTTCTGCTATATCGGAGGATAGATAGATGTTAGATTTGATTCAGACTAGACGAGATTTGCACCAGATTCCAGAGATTGGCTTGGAGGAGTTCAAGACTCAGGCTTATCTGCTGGATGTGATTGAAAAATTGACTGTAGGTAAGGATTTTGTCCAAATTCGAACTTGGCGGACAGGGATTTTGGTTTATTTGCAGGGAAGTCAACCAGAGCGAACCATTGGTTGGCGAACAGATATTGATGGCCTGCCTATCGTCGAACAAACAGACCTTCCTTTCGCTTCTCAACATCAAGGTCGTATGCACGCTTGTGGCCATGATTTCCACATGACTATTGCCTTGGGCTGTCTAGAGCGCGCCCTTGAAGAGCAACCCAAGAATAATCTGCTCTTTCTGTTTCAACCTGCTGAAGAAAATGAAGCAGGTGGTATGCTTATGTATGAGGACGGGGCTTTTGGAGATTGGCTACCAGATCAATTTTATGGCCTTCATGTTAGGCCAGATTTGAAGGTTGGTCAGATTGCGACCAATACTCATACACTCTTTGCAGGGACTTGTGAGGTGAAGATCCGTTTCAAAGGCAAAGGTGGCCACGCAGCCTTTCCACATGAAGCTAATGATGCCTTGGTAGCTGCTAGTTACTTTGTGACCCAAGTACAGTCAGTGGTTAGCCGCAATGTTAATCCAATCGAGGGAGCAGTAGTGACCTTTGGTCTTTTCCAAGCTGGAACCACCAACAATGTTATCACAGATACAGCCTTTTTGCATGGAACTATTCGGGCCTTGACGCAGGACATGAGTCTCTTGGTGCAAAAGCGGGTCAAAACAGTTGCAGAAGGAGTTGCAGCTGCCTTTGGTATGGAAGTTGAAGTGGAACTCAAGCAAGGGGGGTACCTGCCTGTTGAGAACCATCCAGCCTTGGCGCGTGAACTGATGGACTTCTTTGAGGAAAAAGAAGGAATCGAGTTGATTGATATTGAGCCTGCTATGACAGGTGAAGACTTTGGTTACCTCCTTTCGAAGGTAGATGGCGTTATGTTCTGGCTAGGTATTGATAGTCCCTACGCCCTTCATCACCCTCAGATGAGTCCCAAGGAAGAAGCCTTAGTCATTGGGGTAGATGCGGTTTCTAGTTTCCTGAAAAAGAAGGCAGCAGAGTAGAGGGCTTGTCTATGAAATCGGAATTACGTAAGCAAGTCTTGCAAGAAATGAAGGCTATCCCTCGAGAGCAAAAACAGTTTATAGACCAAGCTTTAACTGAGCGACTTTTACAACACCCCTCTTACCAAGAAGCTAAGATCATAGCAACCTACCTCTCTTTTCCTCATGAGTTTCAAACGCAGGAACTGATTGAGCAGGCGCTGAAGGACGGCAAAAAGGTTCTGATACCCAAAACCTATTCCAAGGGGCGCATGGACTTTGTAGTCTATAATCCGCAACAACTAGCCAAAACTTCCTTTGGCTTACTGGAACCACAGGGAGATTTGGAAGTGGTGGATGTCTCTCAGATTGATTTGATTCATGTTCCTGGTCTGGCTTTTACGACAGAGGGCTATCGGATTGGCTATGGCGGAGGCTATTACGACCGCTATCTGAAACATTTTACTGGTCATAGTATGAGTACAATCTATCCTTGTCAAGTTCAGCAATTCATGCCTGAAAATCATGATATTCCTGTCCAGGAGGTTTTAATTGATGAAGGAAATTTTTGATAGACGTTATCCTGTGACGAGTTTCTTCCTCTTAGTGACGGCCTTGGTGTTTCTACTAATGTTGGTGACTACAGGTGGAAACTTTGACAGGGCGGATACCTTATTTCGATTTGGAGCTATGTACGGGCCTGCCATTCGCCTCTTTCCCGAGCAGATTTGGCGTCTCTTTTCTGCCATTTTTGTTCATATTGGTTGGGAGCATTTCACTGTTAATATGCTTTCGCTCTATTATCTTGGTAGGCAAGTAGAGGAGATTTTCGGATCCAAGCAGTTTTTCTTTCTCTATCTTTTATCAGGAATGATGGGTAATCTCTTTGTTTTTGTATTTAGTCCCAAATCCTTAGCAGCAGGAGCTTCTACCTCTCTTTATGGTCTGTTTGCTGCGATTATCATTCTTCGCTATGCTACGCGTAATCCTTATATCCAACAGCTAGGGCAATCTTATCTGACACTTTTTGGGGTTAACATTATTGGAAGTGTTCTGATTCCAGGAATCAGCCTAGCAGGCCATATCGGTGGTGCAGTTGGTGGCGCATTTCTAGCAGTTATCTTTCCAGTCCGAGGTGAAAGACGGATGTATAGCGCTAGTCAGAGATTGGTCGCGACAGTACTATTTGTAGGATTCGCAGTCTTGCTTCTTTACAAGGGAATGGGGTTGTGAGAGCTTAAAAGAATAGTTATGTAATGAAAAAAGATAAGGCATTTTTTGAACCTTATCTTTTTATTTTAGTCCTTCTCAGCCAATTCTTTTCCAAGTTGGATGAGATAATCTTTCAATTCATCTTTGACTTGTGGGTGGTTGAGGGCGTAGTCAATAGATGTTTTCATAAAGCCAAACTTATTTCCTACATCATAACGGGCCCCTTTAAATTCACGAGCGAAAACACGTTGTGTTTTATTAAGCGTATCGATTGCATCTGTAAGTTGGATTTCATTTCCAGCACCAGGTTTTTGGTGTTCTAAGATTTGAAAGATTTCAGGTGTCAGAAGATAGCGACCGATAATGGCCAAATCACTTGGAGCATCTTCGGGAGCAGGTTTTTCAACGAAAGTTTCAACGCTATAAAGGCCATTGATTACTTCGCCTTGTGGAGCGATAACTCCATATGATGAAACATCCTCATATGGTACATGCATAACAGCAATTGTGGATGCGTGAGTCGTATCGTAATCATTTATCAGTTGTTTTGTCAAAGGAATAGCGTGGTCATCCGTGATATCCATCAGATCGTCACCAAGCATGACAACGAAGGGCTCATTTCCGACAAAAGCTTTTGCTTGTAAGACAGCATCTCCAAGGCCGCGAGGATGACTTTGGCGAATAAAGTGAAGGCGAATACCAGTTGTTTCGTCTACCAATTTTAGCAAGTCGTGTTTGCCCTTTTCTTTGAGGTTATATTCCAATTCGAAGTTTGAGTCAAAGTGGTCTTCAATAGAACGTTTTGACTTACCAGTGACAACTAGAATATCTTCGATACCTGATTTAAGAGCTTCTTCTACGATAAATTGGATAGTTGGTTTGTCTACAATTGGCAACATTTCTTTAGCAAGTGCTTTGGTGGCTGGTAAGAAACGAGTTCCGAGTCCAGCGGCAGGGATGACTGCTTTTCTAACTTTTGATGTCATAAGAATCCTTTCTTTCGAGGGTTAAGACCACTCATTCTCTGCTTTAAATTCATTGTTCATGATGTCGTAAATGGCATCTTTGATATTGGTTCCTTGGTAGATAACTTGGTAAATGGCCTGTGTAATTGGCATATAAACTCCAAGTTCTTGCGCTAGCTCATAGGCTGCTCGGGTCGTTGAGATTCCTTCAATCACCATGCCCATATTGGCCTCGATATCAGCTAGGGATTCTCCACGACCAAGGGCATCGCCGGCTCTCCAGTTACGAGAGTGGATGGAGGTTCCCGTTACAATCAAATCTCCCACACCAGATAATCCACTATAGGTCAACGGACTGGCACCGAGTGCCACCCCTAGGCGGGTAATTTCTGCCAAGCCTCGAGCGATGATGGCTGCCTTGGCATTGTCACCAAATCCCAAACCATGTAAAGCTCCAGCACCGACAGCAATAATATTTTTAAGAGCACCAGCAGTTTCAACCCCGATAACATCCGTATTGGTATAAAGTCGGAAGTAGTGATTACTAAAGAGCTCCTGAACGTATTGAGCTGTTTGTAAATCTTTAGAAGCAGCTGTGATTAAAGTAAGGTCACGCACAATGGTCTCTTCTGCATGACTAGGACCTGAGACAACGACGATATCACTGCGGAGATGTTCAGGAATTTCTTCTTCAAGGATGGTTGATAATCGTTTATGGCTATCGGGTTCTAATCCCTTTGATGCGTGCATGATAATAGCCTTATGGTCTAAGGTTTGAGCAACTTGTTGGGCAACAATTCGTGTCACTTTTGTTGGGACAACAAACAAAATCGCATCTACATCTTTCAAGGCCTCTGCTAAGTCAGTGTAGGCAATGATTTTTTTATCTAGAACGACATCTTTAAAGTAGTGTGTATTAGTATGGTGTGTATTAATTTCATTGATTTGTTCGGGAAGGTTTCCCCAAATACGTACCTCGTGTCCATTGTCATTTAAGACTTGTGAAAGGGCAGTTCCCCAAGAACCAGGCCCCAAGACGGCGACGGTTTGTTTTTTCATGTTTTTCTCCTTGATAGAGTTCTCTCTTTTATTTTATCACATTCTAGGGGATTTTGCACTTGCATTGCTGGGGGAGTGGTAGCTTTGTTGCTTGAAAAATATACAAAAACCGAGCCTAAGTATAAAACTCTTAGTCTCGGTTTTGATATTACTTAAAGAATAGCTCAGTTTATTTCAATTGATCTGTAATGTCTTTTGATAGCAACATTCCTAGATGATAAGTTTTATTGATGTAAGCAATGACATCATTGATATTTTCAGTCGTTTGAATTTTCTCTTTGATGTCAGCCTTAAATGTTTCATCCTTCAAAAGTTGTTCTTGGTAGAGTCTTTGAAGTCTTTCCTTTTCATACTTATTAAGCAGAAAAAGGAACACCAAGCTAATTACAACGAGGATATAAGCATATTGGCTCATAGAAAATCTCCCTGTATGATAAAGAAATAGTAGTGAGTAGATTGAATTAGTGAAACGCCTAAGCCAATTAATAGATTTGATTGATCAATTTAGTGAGGCGTTTAGGCAATTCGCCATAGTTACGACGTCATAGTCTCTAAATCAATTATATTTAGAGACCATGACTAGTGAAGCAGTTAGCTAGTCCGCATATAAGCGGCTAGCGTCTAGCAATTAGGAGCTTCAGTTCCAATTGTTAGTACTGAATCACATCTTCTCTGGCGCTTCTACTCCAAGCAAGCGAAGGGCTTCTTTGAGAACGACTGCGGTTGTGTAGCTGAGGGCTAGACGGTTGTCGCGTTCTGGACTTTCATCCAAGATACGTGTATGTGCATAATATTTGTTAAAGGCTTGAGCTAGGCTAATTGCAAATTTAGCAATGATAGAAGGTTCAAAGTTATCCGCCGCACGGTTGATAATACGTGGGAAGTCTTGGATGAGTTTGATGATTTCCCAGCTTTCAGTATCATTCAAGCTATAGTTGCCAGCTGTTTCTGGTTTGAAATCCGCTTTACGTAAGATCGATTGGATACGAGCGTAGGCGTATTGAACATAAGGTCCAGTTTCACCCTCGAAGGATACCATAGCTTCTAGGTCGAAGTCGTATCCATTTGTACGGTCGGTTTTGAGGTCATAGAATTTAATGGCTCCAACCCCAACAGCATGTGCTACCTGATCTTTATTTTCCAATTCAGGATTTTTAGCTTCGATTTGGGCTTTGGCGCGACTAACAGCCTCTGCAACAGTAGGCTCTAGCAGGATGACATTTCCTTTACGAGTAGAGAGTTTCTTTCCTTCTTTTGTAACTAAACCAAAAGGAACGTGAGTAATGTCGTCACTCCAATCGTAACCCATCTCTTGCAAGACGGCTTTGAGCTGTTTAAAGTGGGCAGATTGCTCTTGACCAACGACGTAGATAGATTTAGCAAATTGGTATTCGTTTTTACGGTAAAGAGCTGCAGCTAAGTCACGTGTGATATAGAGAGTTGCTCCGTCAGATTTCTTGATGAGGGCTGGATGTTCAATTCCATATTTCTCAAGATTGACAACTTGGGCACCTTCTGACTCAACAAGAAGGCCTTTTTCAGAAAGAATGTCTACGACTGCATCCATCTTATCGTTGTAGAAGGCTTCTCCATTGTAGCTGTCAAATTCGACTTGCAATTCATTGTAAAGGCGGTTAAATTCCACTAAACTTTCATCACGGAACCATTGCCAAAGAGCGAGAGCTTCCTCGTCTCCATTTTCAAGTTTACGGAACCATTCGCGTGCTTCTTCATCCAAGCTAGGGTCATTTTCAGCTTCAGCGTTGATGCGGATATAGAGCTTAAGAAGTTCATCAATTGGATGAGCTTTTACAGCTTCTTCGTCACCCCATTTTTTGTAGGCGACAATCAACAGCCCAAACTGTTTACCCCAGTCTCCCAAATGGTTGACCTTGACCGTTTGATATCCGATTTTTTGGAAAATATGTGATAAGCTATCTCCGATAACTGTTGAGCGTAGGTGGCCAATAGAAAATGGTTTAGCGATATTGGGACTAGACATGTCGATAACAACATTTTCTTGTTTGCCAATATTTTGGTCAGCATAGTGTTCTTTTTCAGTGATAACAGCTTGCAATACTTGAGCAGAAATGGCAGATTTATCAAGGAAAAAGTTGACGTAAGGTCCTGTTGCGACAACCTTTTCAAAGGCTTGGCTGTTAATTTTTTCAGCCAGTTCAGCAGCAATCATTTGAGGTGCTTTACGTTCGACTTTTGCAAGAGAAAAAGCAGGGAAAGCGATGTCTCCCATTTCTGAGTTTTTAGGGGTTTCCAGTAAATTGAAAATAGCCTCTTGGTCCAGGCTATCAATGACGCTAGCCAATTCGCTAGCAATCAATTCTTTTGTATTCATTAAGAGCTCCTTTTTGGACTTTTCTACTATTTTATCACAATTTTAAAGAAAGAAGAAAAAATTTTTGAAATCTCCTATTTTTTTGGTATAATATAGTTATAAAATTAGTTATAAATATGCACATAAGAGGATTTTATGAGAAAAAGAGATCGTCATCAGTTAATAAAAAAAATGATTACTGAGGAGAAATTAAGTACACAAAAAGAAATTCAAGATCGGTTGGAAGCGCACAATGTCTTTGTGACGCAGACAACCCTGTCTCGTGATTTGCGCGAAATCGGCTTGACCAAGGTCAAGAAAAATGATATGGTGTATTATGTACTAGCAAATGAGACAGAAAAGATTGATTTGGTTGAATTTTTGTCTCATCATTTAGAAGGCGTTGCAAGAGCAGAGTTTACCTTGGTACTTCATACCAAATTGGGAGAAGCCTCTGTTTTGGCAAATATTGTAGATGCAAACAAGGATGAATGGATTTTAGGAACAGTTGCTGGTGCCAATACCTTATTGGTCATTTGTCGAGACCAGCACGTTGCCAAACTCATGGAAGATCGTTTGCTAGATTTGATGAAAGATAAGTAAGGTCTTGGGAGTTGCTCTCAAGACTTATTTTTGACAAGGAGAGACGGAAAATGGCGACAGAAAAGCTATCACCCGGCATGCAACAGTATGTGGATATTAAAAAGCAATATCCAGATGCTTTTTTGCTCTTTCGGATGGGTGATTTTTATGAATTATTTTATGAGGATGCGGTCAATGCTGCGCAGATTCTGGAAATTTCCTTAACGAGTCGCAACAAGAATGCGGACAATCCGATTCCTATGGCGGGTGTTCCCTATCATTCTGCCCAACAGTATATCGATGTCTTGATTGAGCAGGGTTATAAGGTGGCTATCGCAGAGCAGATGGAAGATCCTAAACAAGCTGTTGGAGTTGTGAAACGAGAGGTTGTTCAGGTCATTACGCCAGGGACAGTGGTCGATAGCAGTAAGCCGGACAGTCAGAACAACTTCTTGGTTGCCATAGACCGCGAAGACAATCAATTTGGCCTAGCTTATATGGACCTGGTGACGGGTGACTTTTATGTGACAGGTCTTTTGGATTTCACGCTGGTTTGTGGGGAAATCCGTAATCTCAAGGCGCGAGAAGTGGTGTTGGGTTATGACTTGTCTGAGGAAGAAGAACAAATCCTCAGTCGTCAGATGAATCTGGTACTTTCCTATGAAAAAGAAGGTTTTGAAGACCTTCATTTACTGGATTCACGATTGGCACCTGTGGAGCAAGCGGCATCTAGTAAGCTACTCCAGTATGTTCATCGGACTCAGATGAGGGAATTAAACCACCTCAAGCCTGTTATCCGCTATGAAATCAAAGATTACTTGCAGATGGATTATGCGACCAAGGCTAGTCTGGATTTGGTTGAGAATGCTCGTTCCGGCAAGAAGCAAGGCAGTCTTTTCTGGCTTTTGGATGAAACCAAAACAGCCATGGGTATGCGTCTCTTGCGTTCTTGGATTCATAGCCCCTTGATTGATAAGGAGCGAATCATCCAACGTCAAGAGGTAGTGCAGGTCTTTCTCGACCATTTCTTTGAGCGTAGTGATTTGACAGACAGTCTCAAGGGTGTTTATGACATTGAGCGCTTGGCTAGTCGTGTTTCTTTTGGCAAAACCAATCCTAAGGATCTCTTGCAGTTGGCGACTACCTTGTCTAGTGTGCCACGGATTCGTGCGATTTTAGAAGGCATGGAGCAGTCTGCTCTGGCCTATCTTATCGAACAGTTGGATGGAATCCCTGAGTTGGAGAGCTTGATTAGCGCAGCGATTGCTCCTGAAGCTCCTCATGTGATTACGGATGGTGGCATTATCCGTACGGGATTTGATGAGACCTTAGACAAGTACCGCCGCGTTCTCAGAGAAGGGACTAGCTGGATTGCTGAGATTGAGGCTAAGGAGCGAGAAAACTCTGGCATCAGCACGCTCAAGATTGACTACAATAAAAAGGACGGTTACTATTTCCATGTTACTAATTCGCAACTGGGGAATGTGCCAGCCTACTTTTTCCGTAAGGCAACGCTGAAAAACTCGGAACGTTTTGGAACTGAGGAATTAGCTCGTATCGAGGGCGATATGCTGGAGGCGCGTGAGAAGTTAGCCAACCTAGAGTACGAAATCTTTATGCGTATTCGTGAAGAGGTCAGCAAGTACATCCAGCGTTTGCAGGCTTTAGCTCAAGGAATTGCGACCGTTGATGTCTTACAGAGTCTAGCAGTTGTGGCTGAAACCCAGCATTTGATTCGACCTGAATTCGGAGATGATTCGCGAATTGATATCCAGAAAGGGCGCCATGCTGTTGTTGAAAAGGTTATGGGGGCTCAGACCTATATTCCAAATACGATTCAGATGGCAGAAGATACCAGTATTCAACTGATTACAGGGCCCAACATGAGTGGGAAGTCAACCTATATGCGTCAGTTAGCCATGACGGCAGTTATGGCCCAGTTGGGTTCTTATGTGCCAGCAGAAAGCGCCTATTTACCTATTTTTGATGCGATTTTTACTCGTATCGGAGCAGCAGATGACTTGGTTTCAGGTCAGTCAACCTTTATGGTAGAGATGATGGAAGCTAACAATGCCATTTCGCATGCGACTAAGAACTCTCTCATTCTCTTTGATGAATTGGGACGGGGAACTGCAACTTATGACGGGATGGCTCTTGCTCAGTCCATCATCGAATATATCCATGAGCACATCGGAGCTAAGACCCTCTTTGCGACCCACTACCATGAGTTGACTAGTCTGGAGTCTAGTTTACAACACTTGGTTAATGTCCACGTGGCAACTTTGGAGCAGGATGGGCAGGTCACCTTCCTTCACAAGATTGAACCAGGTCCAGCTGATAAATCCTATGGTATCCATGTTGCAAAGATTGCTGGCTTGCCAGCAGACCTTTTAGCAAGGGCGGATAAGATTTTGACTCAGTTAGAGAATCAAGGGACAGAAAGTCCTGCTCCAATGAGGCAAACAAGTGATGTCACAGAACAGATTTCACTCTTTGATACGACTGAAAAACATCCTATCCTAGCAGAATTAGCTAAGCTGGATGTTTACAATATGACACCTATGCAGGCTATGAATGTCTTGGTCGAGTTAAAACAGAAACTATAAAGAGAAAATTACTAGTCATTCTAGCTGTATCAAGGAGACTTCTTTGACAAGTTCCCACTTTTTTGCTAGAATAACATCACACAAACAGAATGAGAAGGAGCTGACGCATTGTCGCTCCCTTTTGTCTATTTTTTAAGGAGAAAGTATGCTGATTCAGAAAGTAAAAACCTACAAGTGGCAGGCCCTGGCTTCGCTTCTGATGACAGGCTTGATGGTTACTAGTTCACTTCTGCAACCGCGTTATCTACAGGAAGTGTTAGACGCCCTACTTGCTGGGAAATATGAAGCTATTTATAGTATCGGGGCTTGGTTGATTGGTGTGGCCTTGGTCGGTCTGGTTGCTGGTGGTCTCAATGTTGTCCTTGCAGCCTATATTGCCCAAGGAGTTTCATCCGATCTTCGGGAGGACGCCTTCCGTAAAATCCAAACCTTTTCTTATGCCAATATTGAACAATTTAATGCGGGAAATCTAGTCGTTCGCATGACAAATGATATCAACCAGATTCAAAATGTCGTCATGATGACCTTCCAAATTCTGTTCAGACTTCCTCTCTTGTTCATCGGTTCGTTTATCCTTGCGGTTCAAACTTTGCCCTCTCTGTGGTGGGTGATTGTTCTCATGGTGATCTTGATTTTTGGTTTGACTGCTGTCATGATGGGGATGATGGGGCCACGTTTTGCCAAGTTTCAAACCCTTCTTGAACGCATCAATGCTATCGCCAAGGAAAATCTGCGCGGTGTTCGTGTGGTCAAGTCCTTTGTCCAAGAAAAAGAGCAGTTTGCGAAGTTTACAGATGTCTCAGACGAGCTTCTTGGTCAAAACCTTTACATTGGTTATGCCTTTTCAGTAGTGGAACCCTTTATGATGTTGGTCGGCTATGGGGCGGTTTTCCTCTCTATTTGGCTAGTTGCAGGGATGGTTCAATCGGATCCATCGGTTGTTGGCTCCATTGCTTCCTTTGTTAATTACCTAAGCCAGATTATCTTTACTATTATTATGGTTGGATTTTTGGGAAATTCTGTCAGTCGTGCTATGATTTCTATGCGTCGTATTCGAGAAATTCTTGACGCAGAGCCAGCCATGACCTTCAAGGATGTCCCAGATGAAGACTTGGTCGGAAGTCTTAGCTTTGAAAATGTGACCTTTACCTATCCAATGGATAAGGAACCGATGTTGAAAGATGTGAGCTTTACTGTCGAACCTGGACAAATGGTTGGTGTCGTTGGAGCGACTGGTGCAGGAAAATCAACCTTGGCTCAATTGATTCCACGTCTCTTTGACCCACAGGAGGGTGCTATCAAAATTGGAGGCAAGGATATTCGAGAAGTGAGTGAAGGAACCCTGCGTAAAACAGTTTCTATCGTTCTCCAACGTGCCATTCTCTTTAGTGGAACGATTGCAGATAACTTGAGACAGGGTAAGGGAGATGCTACTTTATTTGAAATGGAGCGCGCAGCCAATATTGCTCAAGCCAGTGAATTCATTCATCGTATGGAGAAAACCTTTGAAAGTCCAGTTGAAGAAAGGGGAACCAACTTTTCAGGTGGGCAAAAACAAAGGATGTCGATTGCCCGTGGAATTGTCAGCAATCCACGTATTCTGATTTTTGACGATTCGACCTCAGCCTTGGATGCCAAGTCAGAGCGCCTGGTTCAGGAAGCCTTGAATAAGGACTTGAAGGGAACGACAACCATTATCATCGCTCAAAAAATTAGCTCGGTTGTTCATGCAGATAAAATCTTAGTACTGGATCAAGGACGATTGATTGGTCAAGGTACGCATGCAGACTTGGTTGCCAACAATTCCGTTTACCGTGAAATCTACGAAACACAGAAAGGAAAGGAGGAGTAACATGAAAACAGTTCAATTTTTTTGGAATTATTTTAAAGTCTATAAGCTATCATTTGTAGTTGTTATCCTGATGATTGTTCTGGCGACTCTTGCCCAAGCTCTCTTTCCGGTATTTTCTGGACAAGCGGTAACAGAGTTAGCTAATTTAGTTCAAGCTTATCAAAATGGCAATCCAGAACTTGTTTGGCAAAGCCTATCAGGAATCATGGTCAATCTTGGTCTGCTAGTTTTGGTTCTATTTATCTCCAGTGTGATATACATGTGTCTCATGACGCGCGTGATTGCAGAATCGACCAACGAGATGCGCAAAGGCCTCTTTGGCAAGCTTGCTCGGTTGACTGTTTCTTTCTTTGACCGCCGACAAGATGGCGATATCCTGTCTCGTTTTACCAGTGATTTGGATAATATCCTCCAAGCTTTTAACGAAAGCTTGATTCAGGTCATGAGCAACATCGTTCTATACATTGGTCTGATTCTTGTCATGTTTTCGAGAAATGTGACGCTGGCCCTCATCACTATTGCCAGTACACCAGTGGCCTTTCTCATGCTGATTTTTATCGTGAAAATGGCACGGAAATATACCAACCTCCAGCAGAAAGAGGTAGGGAAGCTCAATGCCTATATGGATGAAAGTATCTCAGGTCAAAAAGCCGTGATTGTGCAAGGTATTCAAGAGGATATGATGGCAGGATTTCTTGAACAAAATGAGCGCGTGCGCAAGGCAACCTTTAAAGGAAGAATGTTCTCAGGAATTCTTTTCCCTGTCATGAATGGGATGAGTCTGGTCAACACAGCCATCGTCATCTTTGCTGGTTCAGCTGTACTTTTGAATGATAAGTCTATTGAAACAAGTACAGCCCTAGGTTTGATTGTTATGTTTGCCCAATTTTCACAGCAGTACTACCAGCCTATTATTCAAGTTGCGGCAAGTTGGGGAAGCCTTCAGTTAGCCTTTACAGGTGCTGAACGGATTCAGGAAATGTTTGATGCAGAGGAAGAAATTCGACCTAAAAATGCTCCGACCTTCACTCAGTTGCAAGAAGGTGTTGAAATTAGTCATATTGATTTTTCATACTTGCCTGATAAACCCATTTTGAAAGATGTCAGCATTTCTGCTCCTAAAGGCCAGATGACAGCGGTTGTTGGTCCGACTGGGTCAGGGAAAACGACTATTATGAACCTCATCAATCGCTTTTATGATGTTAATGCTGGTGGGATTTATTTTGACGGTAAAGACATCCGTGACTATGATTTAGATAGTCTCAGAAGCAAGGTGGGAATTGTCTTGCAAGATTCGGTCTTGTTTAGCGGAACGATTCGAGACAATATCCGTTTTGGTGTGCCAGATGCTAGTCAAGAAATGGTTGAGGCAGCAGCCAAGGCAACCCATATTCACGACTACATCGAAAGCTTGCCTGATAAGTACGATACTCTTATAGATGATGACCAGAGCATCTTCTCGACAGGACAAAAGCAATTGATTTCTATCGCTCGAACCCTGATGACAGATCCAGAGGTTCTCATTCTCGATGAAGCCACTTCGAACGTAGATACTGTGACAGAAAGCAAGATTCAGCATGCCATGGAGGCGGTTGTAGCAGGCAGAACTAGTTTCGTCATTGCCCATCGTTTGAAGACTATCCTCAATGCAGACCAGATTATTGTCCTTAAAGATGGAGAAGTCATTGAACGCGGTAGCCACCATGAACTCTTGAAACTGGGTGGCTTCTATTCAGAACTCTATCACAATCAATTTGTTTTTGAATAAGAAAAAAGTTGTCCCCTTGGGCAGCTTTTTCTTGTCCATAAAAAATATTTATCACAGCCTTAAAAAAAACATATTAGACGAAAGTCATTTTGAGTGATATGATAAGACTATCGTTAACATTCGAAAGGAGAGGCATCATGGCTAGAACGGTTGTAGGAGTTGCTGCAAATCTATGTCCCGTAGACGCAGAGGGCAAAAACATTCATTCATCTGTATCTTGTAGATTCGCAGAGAGCATTCGTCAAGTCGGTGGTCTCCCTTTAGTCATTCCTGTTGGTGATGAGTCAGTTGTTCGCGATTATGTAGAAATGATTGACAAACTTATCTTGACAGGCGGTCAAAATGTCCATCCTCAGTTTTATGGAGAGAAAAAGACCATCGAGAGTGATGATTACAACCTAGTGCGTGACGAATTTGAATTGGCGCTCTTGAAAGAAGCGCTTCGTCAGAATAAACCAATCATGGCAATCTGTCGCGGTGTCCAACTTGTCAATGTTGCCTTTGGGGGAACTCTCAATCAAGAAATCGAAGGCCACTGGCAAGGACTACCTTTCGGGACATCTCATTCTATTGAGACAGTAGAAGGAAGTGTGGTGGCTAAGTTATTTGGAAAAGAAAGTCAAGTTAATTCCGTTCATCGTCAGAGTATTAAAGATTTGGCACCTAATTTCCGTGTAACTGCTATTGACCCAAGAGACCAGACCATCGAAGCGATTGAGTCTATCGATGAGCACCGCATTATTGGTTTGCAGTGGCATCCAGAGTTTCTGGTTAATGAAGAAGATGGCAATTTAGAATTATTTGAGTATTTATTGAATGAACTGTAACGACTGGAACATCTAGTCGTTCTTTCTTTTATTTTTTCAAAATTTTTGGAATGTGGGATTTTTACGCAAACGTTTGAATTCTGATAAAAATTGGAGAAATTCGACAAAAAACTTGAAAAAAACGAAGGTAAGCGTTATGATAGAAAAGAAGAAATATTGGAGGAATAACATGTCACGTATTAAATTTGATTATTCAAAAGTTTTAGACAAATTTGTTGCACCACATGAAGTGGAATACATGCAATCACAAGTAACAGCAGCAGATGAATTGATCCGTAAAGGAACTGGTGCTGGTAGCGACTTCTTGGGATGGTTGGACCTTCCTGAAAACTATGACCGCGAAGAATTTGACCGCATCTTGAAAGCTGCTGAGCAAATCAAATCAGACAGCGATGTTTTGGTTGTAATCGGTATCGGTGGATCTTACCTTGGTGCGAAAGCAGCAATCGACTTCTTGAACCACCACTTTGCAAACTTGCAAACAAAAGAAGAACGCAAGGCTCCACAAATCCTTTACGCAGGAAACTCAATCTCATCTACTTACCTTGCTGACTTGGTAGAGTACGTAGCTGACAAAGACTTCTCGGTAAACGTGATTTCTAAATCAGGTACAACAACTGAACCAGCTATCGCTTTCCGTGTCTTCAAAGAACTTTTGGTTAAGAAATACGGTCAAGAAGAAGCAAACAAACGTATCTATGCAACAACTGACCGCCAAAAAGGCGCTGTTAAGGTTGAAGCAGATGCTAACGGTTGGGAAACATTTGTTGTTCCAGATGATATCGGTGGACGCTTCTCAGTATTGACAGCAGTTGGTTTGCTTCCAATCGCAGCATCAGGAGCTGATATCAAAGCCCTTATGGAAGGTGCGAACGCAGCTCGTAAAGATTACACTTCAGATAAAATCTCTGAAAACGAAGCTTACCAATACGCAGCCGTTCGTAACATCCTTTACCGTAAAGGCTATGCAACTGAAATCTTGGTAAACTATGAGCCATCACTTCAATACTTCTCAGAATGGTGGAAGCAATTGGCTGGTGAATCAGAAGGGAAAGACCAAAAAGGTATCTACCCAACCTCAGCCAACTTCTCAACTGACTTGCACTCATTGGGTCAATTTATCCAAGAAGGAACTCGTATCATGTTTGAAACAGTTGTTCGTGTTGACAAACCTCGTAAGAATGTGATTATCCCTAGCTTGGAAGAAGACCTTGATGGACTTGGTTACCTTCAAGGAAAAGACGTTGATTTTGTAAATAAAAAAGCAACTGACGGTGTTCTTCTTGCCCACACAGATGGTGATGTACCAAACATGTATGTGACTCTTCCAGAGCAAGACGCTTTCACTCTTGGTTACACTATCTACTTCTTCGAATTGGCAATTGCCCTTTCAGGTTACTTGAACGCTATCAACCCATTTGACCAACCAGGTGTTGAAGCATACAAACGTAACATGTTTGCCCTTCTTGGAAAACCAGGATTTGAAGAATTGAGCAAAGAACTTAACGCACGTCTATAATAGAAGAAAAGAGTGGTTTGTCCACTCTTTTTACTCTCTTTATCCATAGAAATTGGCCTCAGCCAAGACTTGTGATATAATATAGAGAGCAAAAAGGCAGATGCCTAAAGACTTTATAGGAGAAACTATGTCAAAAGATATTCGCGTACGTTACGCACCAAGTCCAACAGGACTACTACACATCGGAAATGCCCGTACAGCATTGTTCAACTACCTTTACGCACGACATCACGGTGGGACTTTTATCATCCGTATCGAAGATACTGATCGTAAACGCCATGTTGAGGACGGTGAACGTTCACAGCTTGAAAACCTTCGTTGGCTGGGTATGGATTGGGATGAAAGTCCAGAAACACATGAAAACTACCGCCAGTCTGAGCGTTTGGACTTGTATCAAAAGTACATCGACCAATTACTAGCTGAAGGAAAAGCCTACAAATCTTATGTTACAGAAGAAGAGTTGGCAGCTGAACGCGGACGCCAAGAAGCTGCTGGTGAAACACCACGCTACATCAACGAATACCTTGGTATGAGTGAAGAAGAAAAAGCAGCTTACATCGCAGAACGTGAAGCAGCAGGAATCATCCCAACAGTTCGCTTGGCGGTCAATGAGTCAGGTATCTACAAGTGGCATGATATGGTCAAAGGTGATATCGAATTTGAAGGTGGCAATATCGGTGGTGACTGGGTTATCCAAAAGAAAGATGGTTACCCAACTTACAACTTTGCCGTTGTCATCGATGACCATGATATGCAAATTTCTCACGTAATCCGTGGAGACGACCACATTGCTAATACACCAAAACAGCTCATGGTTTATGAAGCACTTGGTTGGGAAGCTCCAGAGTTCGGTCACATGACTTTGATTATCAACTCTGAAACTGGGAAAAAATTGTCTAAACGTGACACCAACACCCTTCAGTTTATCGAAGACTACCGTAAAAAAGGTTATTTACCAGAAGCAGTCTTTAACTTTATTGCTCTTCTTGGTTGGAACCCAGGTGGCGAAGATGAAATCTTCTCTCGTGAAGAACTCATTAAACTTTTCGATGAAAACCGCCTGAGCAAGTCACCAGCAGCCTTTGATCAGAAGAAACTCGACTGGATGAGCAATGACTATATCAAGAATGCAGACCTAGAAACTATCTTTGAAATGGCAAAACCATTCTTAGAGGAAGCAGGCCGATTGACTGACAAGGCTGAAAAATTAGTTGAGCTCTATAAACCACAAATGAAATCAGTAGATGAGATTATCCCATTGACAGATCTTTTCTTCTCAGATTTCCCAGAATTGACAGAAGCAGAGCGCGAAGTCATGGCGGGGGAAACAGTCCCAACAGTTCTTGAAGCCTTCAAAGAAAAACTTGAGGCGATGACAAATGATGAATTTGTAACAGAAAATATCTTCCCACAAATCAAAGCTGTTCAAAAAGAAACAGGTATCAAAGGGAAAAATCTCTTCATGCCAATTCGCATCGCAGTTTCAGGTGAAATGCATGGACCAGAATTGCCAGATACTATCTTCTTGTTAGGCCGTGAAAAATCAATCCAGCATATCGAAAACATGCTAAAAGAAATCTCTAAATAAGAAGGATGCAACAATGGATATCTGGGAAAAGATGTACGAAGAAGCACAGAAATTGTATAATCCACATGAAGTATCTGATTTTGTTTATGCGAATCATGTCGTTGCCGCAGTAGAAGCAGAAGATGGACAAATATTTACAGGATTCTGTATGGAGGGAACCTGTGGTGTTTTCCATCTCTGCGCAGAGCGGGCAGCACTCTTCAATATGTACCAATTTTCGGGACAAACTAAGGTTAAAAAAGTCTTAGCCTTTCGAGAGCAACCACCTTATGGTGGAAGTTCGGGTATGCCTTGTGGCGCTTGCAGAGAGTTCCTCTTAGAGTTGAACGCTGAAAATAAGGACGCAGAAGTCATGATGGACTACGATACAAGAAAGACGGTTAAAGTTGCAGAACTAATGCCCTATTGGTGGGGAGAAGAACGTGCTTCTAAGTTTAATAATCAATAGAAGAGTCAGTATAATTCTGGCTCTTTTTACTTAATTTGAAAAAAACAGAAAAAGTAGTTGACAAGTCTGAAAAAGTCTGTATAATAGTAAGAGTTGAAAACAACTCTGGTCCGTTGGTCAAGGGGTTAAGACACCGCCTTTTCACGGCGGTAACACGGGTT